>PXQK01000036.1 GCA_003022085.1 Halobacteriales archaeon QH_10_65_19
CGAGCGAGTCGGCCGGGACGCCCTGCTCCGTGCCGCCGGTCTCGAAGCTGACTGTGTAGTTCTCGTCGCCGAACATCGTCTCCGAGATCCGGGTGATCTCGCCGACCTCCCCGTCGTAGTTGCTGTGCTTGTCGTGCAGGACGACGCTGTCGCCTTTCTCGAATGCCATACCCGGTCCTAACCCCGACGAAATAAAAAGTGACTCCATTTCGACCCAGGGGTCCTCGGAACGTCCCGGCCACGTCCGCACGCGGACCACGACGGAGTTCCCGGAGAACTGCTGGCCCGAATGGGTGGACGACACCGACGACAGGACCGGTTAGCTTGAGGTTCTCCCGCGGTGTTCGGCCTGGAGTCCAGCCTCGGCGATGTTGATCCCGTACTCGACCGTCCGCTCGACGCTGTCAAGCACCAGCCCGAGGAGGTACCCGTCGTCGAGCCCCTGTCGGTAGAGCTCCTGGTCGGTCGACTCGATCTCGTCGAGCAGGCTCTCCGCGTCCGCGACCACGGAGCCGCCCGTCGATCTCGGATCGAGCAGGCCGGAGAGCGACCGCTCGACGATCTCCCTGGCGCGCTCGCCCAGGTCGAGGAGTTCGTCGGCGGTCGACCCGGGCGGGATCGCGTCCAGCCGTCCGGCGATGGTCGCAATCTTCTCCGCGTGGTCGGCAATCCGTTCGAGCTGCCGGGCCGCCATGTAGTACTCGAAGGGGGTCAGCTCCCCCTGATTGCCCATCGTCACCGCAGGGTCGACCAGCGACTGCTGGAAGCCCCGCGAGATGAGCGCGAACAGCCGGTCGACATCGTCGTCCTGCCGGGCGATCCCCTTGCCGACCTCGCCGTCAGCCTCGACAACAGCCCCCATCGCCTCCTCGTGCATCTCCAGGGCCGTCCGTTCGATCTGTGCGAGGGTCTGCTCGGCCGAGAGCGTCCCGGCGTCCAGCATCGTCCGCGCGATCATGTTGTCCCGCTCCTCGGACATCACTTCGAGCCCGATGAAGCCACGGATCGTTCGAACAACCGCCCGACGTTGCTCGGGCGTATCCAGCCCCTCGACGCGCACCTCGTCACAGCCCGCGATGTACGCCGACGCGACGGAGTGTGCGACGGTCGTCGGCTCCCGGTCGCCGGCCGTAATCGACGTCATGTAACACTCCGCGCTCGGCCCGGAGTTGCTCTGTGTCATCACGAGCTGATCGCCCTGCGAGTAGAGGTTGACCCGCGATCCGGGCTCGATGTCCTGCTCGCCGGCCCAGTCTTTGGGCAGCGAGACCGTGTACGTCGAGCCACCTGTGAGCTGTACTTTCCGTTCGATCGGATCCTCCTTGTTGTTCATGTTAGTAAAGCAGTTCGTCGTCGTGTTCGACTATGTACACCGTCCGGGCACAGATGTTGACCGCGTGGTCGCCGACCCGTTCGATGTCGCGAACCGTCAGCAGCGTGCGCGAGACGTCCTTTAGTCGTCTGTCGATCCGACTCTCGACCGGATCGGTGCCTATCAGCCCAACAAACACGTCCTCGCTCGCTTCCCGGCACTGCTGGTCGAGCTCGTCGTCCCGTCCCGCGACTTGCCGGGCAGCCTCCGCGTCGTCGACCGCGTAGGCGTCCATCGCAGCCTCGACCATGTCGCCGGCCTCGCGGGCGATCGGTTCGATGTCGACCCCTTCGATGTCGCCGCCAGCCTCGCGCCCGTACTCGGCCAGGTTGACAGCCAGATCGCCGATCCGTTCCAGGTCCGTAGCGATCTTGAACGTGGAGGCGATAAAGCGCAGGTCGCCCGCGACGGGCTGCTGGAGCGCAAACAGCTCGATGCAGTCTGCCTCGACGTCGAGATACCACTCGTTGATCCGCTCGTCGTCCCTGACGACCGCCTCGGCTGTGCGGGAATCCCCGCTTTCGAGGACCGCCACGGCGTCACGGTACTGGCCGAGAACGGTATCGGCCATCGCCCCGACGTCGCCCTGGAGGTCCCGTAGCCGCTCCTGGTAGCTGTTCCGTGCCATCTCTAGCCGAACTTCCCGGTGATGTAGTCCTCGACACGCTGGTCGTCGGGGTTCTCGAAGATCGTCGTCGTGTTGTCGAACTCGACGAGCTCACCGCCCGTTAGGAACACCGCCGTCCTGTCCGAGATCCGGGCGGCCTGCTGCATATTGTGGGTGACGATGATGACCGTGTACTCCGACGCGAGATCCCCGATGAGATCCTCGATTTTCGACGTTGCGATCGGGTCGAGCGCGGATGCTGGTTCGTCCATCAGGATCACTTCCGGATCGACCGCGATCGTGCGTGCGATGCACAGACGTTGTTGTTGCCCCCCCGAGAGGTCGAGTGCCGACGTGTGTAGCTGGTCTTTGACTTCGTCCCAGAGAGCGGCCCGCTTGAGGGCAGTCTCGACGATATCGTCGGTGACTGTCTTGTCCTGGACCCGCAGTCCGTAGGCGACGTTGTCGTAGATGCTCTTGGGAAAGGGGTTGGGATGCTGGAACACCATTCCGATCTGCCGCCTGAGTGCAACCGGATCGACGTTGTCACCGTAGATATCGGTTCCGCGAAACCGAAGCTCCCCCTCGATCGTCGCGGCCTCGACAAGGTCGTTCATCCTGTTGATACACCGGAGGAACGTCGACTTTCCACAGCCAGAGGGGCCGATAATCGCAGTCACTTCCTGTTCGTAAATGTCGAGGTGGACGTCCTTGAGTGCCTGCTCCTCGCCGTAGTAGACGCTCAGGTTGCGAGTCTCGACGACCGACGTGGCTTGCTCTCCCTCCGCGTCCGTGTCAGTATCCGACGTGACGTATGTCTCGATCAGCGAGGTGTCTCTTGTTTCGTCTGTGCTTCCGGGCTGTGTCTCTTTATCTGGTTCACTCATGTTTGTGTCCTGTTTATCGCTGGTATCTGTTCCGAATGACAATCGCGATGGCGTTCATCGTGAGCATTAACACGAGCAACACGATGGCGAGGGCCGCGACGACCCCTTTTCTGTACTCGGGAGCGAAGTTGGCCGACGCAGAGAAGATCCGTAGCGGGACCGCGGCACCGCTCGCGAAGAGGCCGTCGGGTGTGGTGAACGTCGTCGTCGGCACAGCGATGATGATCAGCGGCGCAGTCTCCCCGATGGCACGGCCCAGCGCGAGGATCGTCCCGGTCAGAATGCCGGGAACGGCCTCCGGGAGGACCACGGAGCGAATCGTCTGCCACCGGCTGGCACCCATGCCGTAGGAGGCCTCCCGGAGCGAGTCTGGCACCGCTTTGAGCGCCTCCTGGGCCGAGACAATGACGATGGGAAGGATCAGAAAACCGAGCGTGGCCGCCGCCGAGAAGACTAGCCCGGGGGCGTAGTCCAGAAAATTCTGGAACAGCCCGAGTCCGAGGAGTCCGTACACGACCGACGGAACTCCGGCCAGGTTCGCGATGTTGAGCTCGACCAGATTCGCGAGCCTCCCTTTCCACCCGGTGTCGGGTGCGTACTCCTCCAGATAGATCGCAGCTCCGACCCCAACCGGAAACGCCATCAGCGCCATGAAACTGACGATCATGATTGACCCGACGATCGACGGATACGCTCCCGCATCGGTTGCGGTGAGTCCGTCCCACGATTCGACCAGCAGCGTCGGCGTCACCCAGGTGTCCAGGCCGCCGATCGAGAGAAACCGCTCTAGGTACGCGCCGAGCACGATGCCACCGACGATGACGAACGGGCCGGCCACACCGACCCGTCCGTCCCGGTCGGTCACGAACGCCTCACCCACGACGTACGCGGTTGGCACCCCCATCCCGAGAGAGAGCACGATCAAGAGCCTCGGGTTGATCGAGACGGTGAGTGCGGTCGCCGCGACAGCGAGGGCCCCCGCGACGGCCGCCCCCGTCGCGAACAGTCCCGACCGCAACCCTCGCCGACGGGTGACCACGAGCGCGAGAACTCCGATCACGGGGATACCGACGACACCACCGTAGGCCACCCAGAGGGGCAGAACCTCCAGGTACGGCCGGAGAAGCCGATCCAGACCAGCAGTCCCGGCGGCACTAAGACCCAGGACGGCCAGGACCACGAGTATCCCGTCCGTCGATGTCCGCCGTCGGAGGACGGAGTTTCCGACCGCGAGTGTCGGGACGCCGACCGCGATGGCGGTCACCAGGAGGCCACGCTCGACCGGAACCGGGACCGAGCCCAGCACTGGGACCCCGCCGAGAAACTCGTTGCCGAGTCCGAAGGCCGCGTCGAGTAGCGGGAACACGAGCACCTCGGAGCCGAACGTCCAGATGATGGCGAGCAACATCGCGAGTACTACTGCCGGCCCGACAAAATACGAGTGCTCGGTGTACCGCCCGTACACTGCCACCGAGAGTGGCAAGCTGCCGACCGTGATGATGTAGACCAGCGGTCCATACGGGCTCACCGCCTGGAGCATCATAAACGCAGAGAGGCTGAAAGCGAGGCCGCCAAACACCGCCGCAGACGCTCGGGCGTTTGCGGTCCTGACAGCCGGATTCCGCCGGCTGTACAGCGTAAACGCCGACACTGGCGCGACCAGGGTAGAGAAAAAGAGGAGATACCACTCGAGTGACGCCGAGAGTGGGCCGATAGCGTCGAAGAACATAAACCCAAACAGCAGGGCCAGGGCCACCAGGCCGACGAGCGTTGCCGCGATCAGGATCGCCTCGAAGGCTTTCCCCTTGATCTCGGCGTACTGGAACCGTCCGCTTCGTTGCAGTGTCTCGGATTCTGTCGCCATCTCAGTACTCCTCCCGATACTGCCGGCTGATGAGCTCTGCGATGTAGTTCATCGTGAGTGTGATCGCAAACAGTGTGAGCCCGATTGCGAACATCGATTCGTAGGCGACCGTCTGGCCGAGGGATTCGGCACTCGCGATGTTGACCATCGCTACGGTCATCGTCTCGATTGACTGTGTGAAATTCTCCAGGATGTTCGGAACGGTCGGTATTTTCGGACTCTGTCCGGCGGCTACCACCACGATCATCGTCTCACCGATTGCCCGCGAGAGTGCGAGGACGTACGAGGAGACGATTCCCGAGGTCGCCGCGGGGACGACAATCGACGTCGAGACGTCGAATTTCGTCGAGCCGAGCCCGTATCCGGCTTCCCGGAGGCTGTCGGGCACCGCACTCAGCGCGTCCTCGCTGATCGAGGAGACCATCGGAATGATCATTACGCCGACGGCGATGCTCGCCGACAGCGCGTTGAACGTACCGATGGAGGGTACGACGAAGACGAACTCTCCCGGAATAATCGTCTGCCTGATCGGCAACGGAGCGTCCAGAAGCGGTGTCAGATAGACCAGCGCGAAGTAGCCGTAGATGACCGTCGGAATCCCCGCCAGTATCTCTAGCAGCGGTTTTACAATTCCACGGACGCGGGAACTTGCGTACTCGCTGAGGTATATCGCGGCTCCGAGCCCGACTGGAAGGGCGATAACGGCGGAGCCGACGGTGACGATGAGTGTCCCGCTGACCAGCGGGAGGACGCCGTAGGACGGCGTGTTGCTGAGTGGCGACCAGTTCTGTCCGGTCAGGAAGTCGATCGGGGAGACGTGCCCGAAGAACGTCAGTGCCTGACCGGAGAGT
>PXQK01000037.1:0-1334 GCA_003022085.1 Halobacteriales archaeon QH_10_65_19
GGAGCAAATGGGCATCGACATCGACGAGATCGATGCCGAGGAAGTGATCATCCGGACGGCCGAGGAGGACCTCGTGTTCACCGACGCCGACGTCCAGCGTATGGACGCCCAGGGCCAGGAGACGTACAACGTCGTCGGCTCGCCCGAGCACCGATCACGGGAGGAAGGCGGCGACGCCGGCGGGGTAGCTCACACTGACGAGGGCGGCATCCCGCAGGGTGACGTCGACCTCGTGGCCCAGCGGACGGGCGCGGGCGAACAGCGGGCCAGGGAGGCCCTGGAGGCGACCGACGGTGACCTCGCGGCCGCGGTCGAGCGCCTCGAATAGTGTCGCTACTGTTCGTCTACGAGGACCGCGAGTACCTGCTGGCGCCGGGCGACACTCTCGAGACGGATCTCGGCGTGCTCGAGGTGCCCGAAGACGTCGAACCGGGTGACACCATCGAGACGCACCTCGGGACGGCGTTCACCGCCCGCGGACTCCGGGGACCAGACCTGTTTCACCACCTGGAACGCACCGGCGCGCCGATGATGCCCCGCGACGTCGGCCTCGTCGTCGGCTACACCGGGATCTGTGAGGGCGATCGCGTACTCGACGCCGGCACGGGGACAGGCGTGCTCGCCACGGCGCTCGGTCGGATCGGTGCAACAGTCATCACCTACGAGCGCGACGCCGCGTTCGCCGAGACGGCGCGCGAGAACGTGCGCCTCGCCGGCGTCGCCGACGCGGTGGACGTCCGCACCGGCGATCTGACCGGGCACCTCGACGAGCTCTCCGGGTTCGACGTGCTGACCCTCGACACCGAGGACGCCCCCGAGGTCGTGGCGTTGGCACCGGATCTACTCGTTCCCGGCGGGTTCGTCGCTGCTTACTCCCCGTTCGTCGAGCACACCCGGGAGGTCGTCGAGCGCGGGCGCGAGGCCGGCCTGGAGAACGTCCGGACAATAGAGACGATCCAGCGCGAGATGGAGTTCGACGACCGCGGCTCGCGCCCCTCGACTGCGGGCGTGGGTCACACCGGCTACCTGACTGTTGGCCGCCTTCGGTAGGTCGACTCTTATCAGTGTCAGCCGTGGGGGTGGAACCGCTTCATCGCACGCGAGACAGCGTCAGCGTCGCCGATAAACGTGATGTGGTCGTTGGCCTGCAGCGTGTCGTCGGCGTTCGGGACGTGTGAGTCTCCCTCCCTGCCGAGTACGGCAACGATACAGCCGTCGGGGATCTCGGCGTTGACCTCCTCGATTGTCTTACCAATCAGGTGCTCCGCAGTGACCTCGATCTCCTGGACGTCGTGGCCCTCGCCGATCTCGTTCATCCAGTGGGTGAGCGCCGG
>PXQK01000037.1:1450-3909 GCA_003022085.1 Halobacteriales archaeon QH_10_65_19
CGGTAGGCGTCGACGTTCTCGGGCTGGTTGACCCGCGCGTAGATGTCCTCGACATCGAACTTCGTGTGCGCCAGCTGACAGACCAGCAGATTGGCGTCGTCACTGTGCGTCGCTGCGACGACGATCTTGGCGTCCTCGATGCCGGCCTTCCGCAGAACGTCGCCCTCTGTCCCGTCGCCCTCGTGGACGGTGAACCCCGCCGAGCGTACCTCTGTTAGTTCGTCCTCGTCGTCCTCGACGATGACGACAAACTCGCCCCTGTTCTCCAGCCGTTCCGCGAGCGCCCGGCCGACCCGGCCGCCCCCGACGATGATTGTGCGCATTGGACTCACTCCGAGGATTTCGCCGATCTGCCGCGCCAGCCCCGCCTCGATCGCGGCTGTCGCGAGGATCACCGCAAAGACCGTCCCGAGCAGGATCTGTCCCGCTTCGACGTTTCCCGCCAGTTCGAGCTCGATTGCGAACAGCGTTGCCACGCTCGCTGGGATGATGCCACGCGGGCCGACCGCCGCCACGAAGAACCGCTCGGGCCAGGTGAACTGTTCGACGCCGATTGTCGAGACGAGCGCGACCAGCGGCCGGAGCACCAGCATGACAACCAGAACCAGCAGGATGGCACCCACGCCGAGTCGGCGGATCGCCTCGAGGTCGATCAGTGCCGCAAGCGAGACGAACACGAACGCGAGGACGATCAGCGTCGCGTTGCGTGCGAACTCCTCGATCTCCTCCTCGTGGTCGAGATGCAGGTTCCCCATGAGGATGCCGGCGGTGGCTGCCGCCGCGACGCCGGCTTCTGCGGCGACTGACTCTGCGAGGGCAAACGATCCGATCGCGGCCGACAGGACGAGAAACTGGTCGGCGCGGGTCTCGTTGTCGGGGTTGATCTCGCTCTCTAGGAGCAGGTAGACGATAACTGCCGCCAGCACGCCTGAGCCGACGCCGACGCCGAACCGCCGGACGAACGAGAAGACGGTCGCCGGTACGCCGAGGTCGTCGAGCAGCAGGGTGTCGAAGATGACGACCGCCGTGATCGCGGCGGTCACGTCGTTGATTATCCCCTCTGTTTCGAGCGCCGCGTGACCGTCGGTCCCGTCGCGACGAGCAACGCCCCAGCGACCGTTGCGATCTCCCATTCGGTGCCTTCGAGAAACCGGATTGCCGCCGCTGTCCCGAGGAACATGATCACGGCACCGATCGTCACTAGCCGCAGTGCCGTTGTCTCTGCCTCCCGGATGCGGTCGATCTTGAGCGCGAACGCACCGTCGAAGACGATAATGGCGACGCTGAGCCCGACGACTGTTTCTAGCCCCTCGCCAAACGTCGCAAGCGTGACGATGCCGAGGATCTCCGGGCCCAGTATGATCCCAAGACCCAGATAGAAGACAACACTCGGAACCCGTACCCGGTTGGCGAGCAGCTGCACTCCCAGCCCCAGAACGAGTATTGCCGCGACCGCTGGCAGGAGACTGCTCGTCACGAGGATACATTTGTTGTAACCATAATTACTCTGTTGATTTTGGACAGCGACCCGCGACCGTCCACGCGACACCCCGCTTTCCGCTGGAGAACTGTTATTTTCCGTATAGTAACTCCGGGACGAGCGTCAGACGCGCGTCCGACATGGGGGAAGAACTTTAACACCCTCGGCATAAATACGTACTTAAATCATGGACTCAATAATCGATGACGCAATCGACGAGGCCGAGGAGGATCGGGAGGAGGCCCACGACGAGAGCAGGCAAAGCGCCGGAGCCGGGACAGCAACGGGGGGGCCGTCAACGTCAGGGCAGATGACCAACGAAGAGCTCGCGTCAGTCGTCAAAGATCTCGAAACGAAAATCACGGTCATCGGCTGCGGGGGTGCCGGCGGCAACACAGTCACGCGGATGATGGACGAGGGGATCCACGGGGCCAAGCTGATCGCGGCGAACACCGACGCACAGCATCTGGCCAACGAGGTACAGGCGGACACGAAGATCCTCATCGGGCGCAAACGAACCGGCGGCCGCGGCGCCGGGTCGGTCCCGAAGATCGGCGAGGAGGCCGCACAGGAAAACCTCGAGGACCTCCAGGGGGCGATCGACGGCTCCGATATGGTGTTCGTGACAGCGGGCCTCGGCGGCGGCACCGGAACTGGTGCCGCGCCCGTCATCGCCCAGGCCGCCCAAGACTCGGGTGCGCTCACGATCTCGATCGTCACGATCCCCTTCACGGCGGAGGGCGAGCGCCGGCGCGCGAACGCCGACGCGGGTCTCGAACGGCTGCGGTCGGTGTCGGACACGGTGATCGTCGTGCCCAACGACCGGCTACTCGACTACGCCCCCTCGATGCCGTTGCAGGACGCGTTCAAGATCTGCGATCGCGTCCTGATGCGCTCGGTCAAGGGGATGACCGAACTGATCACCAAGCCCGGCCTCGTCAACGTCGACTTCGCCGACGTCCGGACGATCATGGAGAAC
>PXQK01000038.1:0-2560 GCA_003022085.1 Halobacteriales archaeon QH_10_65_19
GATCTACAACACGCTCGTCCGGATGGCACAGGAGTTCTCGCTGCGGTACCCGCTGATCGACGGACAGGGCAACTTCGGCTCGATGGACGGCGACCCGCCGGCGGCGATGCGCTACACGGAGGCGCGGATGGCGCCCATCGCCGAGGAGATGCTCGCCGACATCGAGAAAGACACCGTCGACTTCCAGTCAAACTACGACGACCGGCTGACCGAGCCCGAGGTGCTGCCGGCGAAGCTACCGAACCTGCTGGTCAACGGCTCCTCGGGCATCGCGGTCGGGATGTCGACGAACGTTCCGCCCCACAACCTCGGCGAGGTCGTCGACGCGACGATCCACCTCATCGACAACCCCGACTGCGCCGTCGAGGACTTGATGGAACACGTCACGGGACCGGACTTCCCGACCGGGGGCAACATCGTCGGCAAGGACGCAATCTACTCCGCGTATGCGACCGGCCGCGGCCGGGTCCGGATGCGCGCAGAGTACGAGATCGAGCGCTCCGGGAGCGGCGGCGACCGGATCGTCATCACGGAGCTGCCCTACCAGGAGAACAAGGCGCGGATCGTCGAGCGGATCGCCAAGGACGTCAACGAGGGTGTCGTCGAAGGGGTCTCGGACCTGCGCGACGAATCTGACCGGAACGGCGTCCGGATCGTCGTCGACCTCAAACGTGGGGCCAACGCCGACGTGGTCGAGAACCAGCTTCTAGAGAGCCACCTCGAGTCAACGTTCGGCGTCATCAACCTCGCGCTTGTCGACGGGCAACCGCGGGTGCTCTCGCTAAAGGAGACGCTCGAACACTACATCGACCACCGCAAGGAGGTCGTCCGGCGGCGCTCCGAACACGACCTCGCGGAGGCCGAAGACCGCGCGCACATCCTCGAGGGACGCCTCGAAGCGGTCGAACACGCCGAACCGATCGTCAATCTGATCACCGAATCCGCGGACCGCGACCAGGCGCGTGCGATCCTCACAGGTGACACCACCCTCGAGGCGGTCGAAGACGCCGAGTTCGAGTACACCGACGTACAGGACGGGTTTTCCTTCTCCGAGGACCAGGCCGACCACATCCTGCGGATGCAGCTGGGCTCGCTCACCTCGATGGAGGCCGGCGAGATCGAAGCGGAGTACGCGGAGGTTCAGGAGACGATCGAGTACCTAGAGTCGGTGCTGGCCTCCGAGGAGAAGCTGCTGGGCGTCATCACGGAGGAACTCCGGGACCTGAAAGAGGAGTACGCCGACGACCGGCGCACCTCGATCCTCGAGGACGAGGGCCAGGTCACCCACGAGGACCTCATCCCAGAGCAGGACTGCCTGGTGGTGATCACCGAGGGCGACTACATCAAGCGGATGCCCGCAGACGCGTTCGACCCCCAGCGTCGCGGCGGCAAGGGGATCATCGGCTCCGACCCAAAGGAGGGCGACCGTGTCTCGAAGGTGTTCCGGGCCAACAGCCACGACTACCTGCTGTGTTTCACCAACGAGGGACAGGTCTACCGGCTGAAAACCTACGAGGTGCCCGAAATGTCACGCACCGCGCGCGGAAAGTCCGCGGTCAACATCATCAACCTCGACGACGGCGAGGAGATCACTGCGGTCGTGAGCACCGACGAGTTCGGCGAGGACGAGTGCATCACGATGGTGACCCGGCAGGGGTACGTCAAGCGCACCTGCGTCGGCGAGTTCGAGAACATCCTCTCGACGGGGATCATCGCGGCGAGCATCACCGAGGGCGACGAACTCGTCGACGTCGAGGTGACCGACGGGAGCGGGGACCTGGTCATCGCGACCGAGCAGGGGATGACCATCCGGTTCGACGAGCGCGAGGTCCGCGAGATGGGCCGCAACGCCCGCGGCGTCCGCGGGATCGAACTCGAGGGTGACGACCACGTCGCAGGCATGGTCGCGACAGACGAGGCCGACGACCGGGCGCTGCTCACTGTGACCTGCAACGGCTACGGCAAGCGGACCCCCCTCTCGGAGTACCGCCCCCAGTCACGGTACGGCAAGGGCCTAGTCGACATCAAGACGGACAACCGCAACGGAGAGGTTGCGACCGTCAAGGCCGTCGAGGACAGCGATCACATCGTCGTGATGTCCGGGAGCGGCCAGATCATGCGCTGTCCCGTCGGCGAGATATCGACCGTCGGGCGCAACACGAAAGGTGTCGTCGTAATGCGCGTCGAGAGCGGGGATCGGGTCGCGAGCGTGACTGTCGTTCCTGGCGAGTAGCCCTGGTTTCCTCCATGAGCGTGCTCTGTCGGTGGGTGAGGGGCGCAGGTGAAGCCGGGCCGCGAGGCGTGGAGCACTTTGGCCCGTGCGAACGCCACGGCCACGTCCGGTTCGTCCCGCTGAAGTGATCAGAAATCGGAGATTTTCGAACGACTGCGCTCGGCTCACCATCCGGGGCTCGCTGCGGTCCTCACTGCGTTGCGGTCCTTGCATCACCGGGAATCGGAGATTCCCGAGCTCACGGCTCTCGCCGTGAACGCCCGGGATGGATCGAGCGACCTGCCCCGTTCATTCCCACCCGAATCGACTGTTTTCGCCGTCCACAAT
>PXQK01000038.1:2735-8282 GCA_003022085.1 Halobacteriales archaeon QH_10_65_19
GCGGTGCGGAGAGCGAAGCGCGCAGCGAGGCCCTCAAGTCGAGCGGTCGGGGGCTTCCCCGTCACGAATCCTCAATTCCTTTCACGAATCACTATGGCCCGACGACGCTATAGAGTCGCACATTGGGCGTTTCAGCCCGCAAAACAATCGATATTGGGACCCGGTGCCAAAATAATCACGCACGACCGTATGAGTATTGTGAGTCGGTACGGGATCGACTGCAGGCGGTCGACCCGGTACAGGGGCACAACAACCACTCTCAGAAAATTTCGTCGCCCAGCGCGCTGGCGGCCAGTTCACAGGCAAGTTCAGCGGTCCTGTTGTGTTCGTCGAGGATCGGGTTTACCTCGACCACGTCCAGTGCGCACATCTCGTCGGCGGCTTTCGCGTAGACCAGCTCCAGGGCGGCGTGTGCTTCGCGGTAGGAGGCTCCGCCCCGTACCGGTGTTCCCACGCCGGGGGCCTCGCTGGGATCCAGGAAGTCCAGGTCGAGGCTCACGTACAGCTGGTCGACGCCGTGTGTCGCAACATCGACGGCCTCCTCGACGACGCTTGTGATGCCGCGCTCGTCGATGTCGGTCATCGTGAACGCAGTGACGTCCGTCTCCCGGAGCACCTCCTTCTCGGCCGGATCGAGCGTCCGGATACCGACCTGGACGACGTTCTCGGTCGGGATTGCCGGTGTATCCGCCCACCCCTCGTCCTCGAAGGCGCCCAGACCGAGGAGGGCCGCGACCGGCATGCCGTGGATGTTGCCACTCGGCGTCGTTCCCGGGGTGTTCAGGTCGCCGTGCGCGTCGAACCACAGAACGCCCGTTTCCTGTTCGTGGCTGCTCCCCGTTCCGATTGCGATGGAGTGGTCGCCACCCAGAACGAGCGGGAAGTGCCCAGTCTCCCGGATCTCCGTCACGCGGTCCGCAAGGCGTTTACAGACGGTTCTCGTCTCGTCGAGGTACTTTGCGGTCCCACCGAGCTGGTTGCTGGCGTCCGGATCCCGGCCCTCTGGTCGCGGCACGGTGAGGTCGCCGCCGTCCCGGCAGGAGAGCCCGATCGCCTCCAGGTGTTCTGAGAGGCCGCCGTACCTGATCGCCGAGGGCCCCATGTCCACGCCGCGCCTGTCGGCCCCGAGATCCATCGGGACTCCCACCAGTTCGACTGGTCGGTTCATACGCTCCCTTCGATGGCCAGCCGAATAAAGCTACACCGTCCCATCGGGAGCCGCCGATCAGCCGCCCGTTCGATGGTGTGACCGCCGGGTTTAAGAATGAAACAGTCGAATGGTAATGCATGTCATCCATCGAACTCACGCCCAGCCAGAAAACCATTCTACAGGAGCTCATCAATCTCTACAGAAAGAGCGAGAGCGCGGTCAAAGGGGAAGACATCGCCGCAGAGGTCGACCGGAACCCGGGAACGATCCGCAACCAGATGCAGAGCCTCAAAGCCTTACAGTTGGTCGAGGGGGTACCTGGCCCGAAAGGCGGCTACAAGCCAACCGCAACCGCGTACGACGCGCTCCAGATCCAGGACATAGACGACGCGGCGGAGGTCCCGCTGACCCACAACGGCGAGCAGACGCCGGAGGCAAACGTAGAGCGCATCGACCTCGTCAGCGTCCACCATCCCGAGAACTGCCGCGCGAAGGTCAAACTTCGGGGGTCAATCTCGACGTTCCACGAGGGGGACTCTGTGGTGGTGGGGCCGACGCCGCTGTCGAAACTCCGGATCGACGGGACGCTCGAAGGAAAGGACGACACGGACAACGCGCTGGTGCTGACGATCGACGGTATGGAAGCGCCGGTCGAGGAACCCCATCACTGATAGGGTCGTGCGTGACCCGGACTGTACCGTATGAACAGTCGGCGGTGTGGATCCCAGTGCGAAGACTTTGTATCGGAGAGCCTCTGACTCTTGGGTATGACGGAGCAGGTTGTCGTACTCGGCTCGGGGTACGCTGGCGCCGGGGCGATCAAGAGTCTCGAGGACGAACTGAACGGTGAGGCCGACGTGACGTGGGTGTCCGACGTCGACTACCACCTGGTGCTCCACGAATCGCACCGCTGTATCCGCGACCCCAGGATCAGGGAGAAGATCACCATCCCGGTCGAGGAGATCAAATCGCGGGAGACGACCTTCCGCCAGGGGGTCGTCGAGTCGGTCGACACCGGTGAGCGGGTGGTTCACCTGACCGACGGCGAGGAGATCCAGTACGACTACGTGCTCGTCGGGATCGGCTCACAGACGGCGTTTTTCGGCATCGAGGGCCTCGAGGAGTGCGCCCACACCCTCAAGGGACTCGACGACGCGCTCGGCATTCACGAGGACGTCGAGCGTGCCGTGCACAAGGCGACACGGACCGAACCTGCACAGGTTGTGATCGGCGGCGCCGGGCTGTCGGGCATCCAGACCGCCGGCGAGATCGCCGAGTACCGCGACGACACCAACGCTCCGCTCGAGATCTACCTGGTCGAGGGGCTCGACGAGGTGTTCCCCGAGAACGACGACAGCATCCAGCGCGCCCTCCGGTCGCGCCTGGAGCTCCGCGGCGTGAACATCATGACCGGCGAGTTCGTCGGCAAGGTCGACGAGGACACCGTCTACATCGGCGAGGAGGGCGAACTCGCCTACGACGTGCTGGTCTGGACAGGCGGTATCACGGGACGGGAGGCCGTCCGAAGGATGAACGTCGACAAGCACGAGCGCAACCACCGGTTGAAAGCCGGCCGCACGTTTCAGACCGAGGACGAGCGGGTGTTCGCCATCGGCGACGCCGCGCTCATCGACCAGGACGGCGACAACTACGCCCCGCCCACCGCTCAGGCTGCCTGGCAGGCGGCCGAGGTCGTAGGGGAGAACATTGTCAGGGCGATCCGGAACGAGCCGCTCAAGAAGTGGGTTTTCGACGACAAGGGAACTGTTGTTTCGGTCGGCGAGGACGCCGTCGCTCACGACGTGT
The DNA here is from genome assembly GCA_003022085.1 of Halobacteriales archaeon QH_10_65_19. Next base: position 5,692 of record PXQK01000038.1, read on the forward strand.
ATGTCGTTCCGTTCGTCGACACGTTCGGCGGCATTCCGGCGCGCACCCTGAAAAAAGCCATCGCCGCGCGCTGGATCAGGACTGTCTCGACGGCCGGCCGGGCCGCGTCGGCCTGGGCGGATATGTAACCGAACCCCGGCGCTACTCTGTCGGATCCACGCCCAGCATCGCGTGCCAGGCACCCGCACCCGACTCCTGGACACGCTCGTCCATCCGCGCGAGAATCGAGACCGCTCTGCTCGCGGTTTCCGCCGCACGCCCCTCCCCAGTGACGGCGAACTCGCCGGTCGTCCGATCGGCGTAGACGGTACAGACCGCGCCGGCGCGCAGCCCGTAGATGCCCGCGAGCGTCAGGATCGCGCTGGCCTCCATCTCGAAGTTGAGCACGCCGGCCCGCTTCAGTGCCGCGATACGCTCCTCGCTGTCGCGTGCGAGAAACCCCTCGTACCCTTCCCGGCTCTGGCCGGCGTAGAAGCTGTCGGTGCTCGCGGTCACCCCGAGGTGGTAGTCGTATCCAAGCGCCTCCGCGGCCGCGGCGAGCGCCGCGACGACGGCGTGATCCGCGACCGCGGGGTACTCCTCGCGGATGTACTCCGTGCTTGTCCCCTCCTGTCTGACCCCGCCGGTGGTGATGACGAGGTCGCCGACATCGGTTTCGGGCTGGATGGCGCCACAGGAGCCCACGCGGATCAGCGTGTCCGCGCCGACGCGTGCGAGTTCCTCGACCGCGATCGCGGCCGATGGCGACCCGATACCCGTCGACGTAACCGAGATCGGCGTGCCGTCGTGGCTGCCCGTCGCAGTGCGGTACTCCCGGTGGTCGGCGACAACGGAGTGATCGTCCCAGGTGGCCGTGATCTTCTCGACCCTCTCGGGGTCGCCCGGGAGTAGTACCGACGACGCCACGTCACCCTCGGCGAGTTCGAGGTGGTACTGGACGTCCTCCCGCGGATCCTCGTTTCCCGACATCTACTCGACCCCCAGGTGTGCTGCGGTGATCGTGTTCGGGAGCAGTTCGCCGAGCTCGTAGGTCTCAGGTCCGTCGGGAGCATCACAGACGACCTCGAACCCCTCCGGGCAGAACTCCGCGAGTGTCTGTCGGCACATTCCGCAGGGCGTAACGCCGTCGCCCGCGGCCGACGTGACCGCCAGGCGCTCGAACGTCCGGTGGCCGTCGCTGACCGCGGCGCCGACGGCGACCTCCTCGGCGTGGAGGCTGTTCGAGTAGTTCGCGTTCTCGACGTTACAGCCGGTGTAGACCGAGCCGTCGTCGGTGCGCAGTGCCGCGCCGACACGGTACTCCGAGTAGGGCACGTAGGCAGTTTCCAGGGCCTCGCGCGCCTCGCTGAGAAGCGGATCCATGTCTCGGCTGTCGGCCGGGGGCTGCAAATAGCCACCGCCTCCAACCCACAGCCGACAGGGGGACTTTTGAGCTTCCGATCCGAACGTTCCTGCGTGTGCACGCTCACGCTCGCATGGCAGGCCTTCGAGGACGCACCAGTCGTCGTGGCGGCCAACCGCGACGAACTGCTCGACCGGCCGTCCGAACCGCCCGAGGCCCGTGACTGGGAGGCGAACGTCGTCGCGCCGATGGATCTGTCGGCCGAGGGGACCTGGCTCGGCTACAACGAGCACGGGGTGCTCGCCGGCATCACGAACCGCTGGATCGAAGACGAGGTCGACCCTGACAGGTCCCGGGGGCTGCTCGTCCGCGACGTCCTCGGCTACGAGGGCGCCACCCAGGCGGCCAGGTACGTGGAGCGGGAACTCGACGCCCGCACCTACGACGGCTTCAACCTCGTCGTTGCCGACGCGACCGCGGCGATCCTCGTCGAACACGACGGTGCACGCGTGGTTCGGAACCTCCAGCCGGGGATCCACGTCGTCGTCAACGTCGGCGCAGACGGCGTCTACGACGTCCCCGGGGAGCGCTCGGAGTCGGGCACCCAGCAGGCAGAGAACGCCGACGCTGTGCGGACCGCCCTGCAGCCCGAGCCTGGCGAGACGAGCAGTGGGTGGCTCGACCGCGCCGCCGGGGTGCTCGCCGACCACGGATACGGCGTCTGCGTCCACCGGGACGGGTTCGGCACCCGCTCCTCGTCGCTGATCCGCCTCGGAGACGGCGCCGTCGACTACCGGTACGCCGACGGCCCACCCTGCGAGACCCCGTTCGAGCCTGTCACCGACCGGGTGTGACGGACCCGGAGAGTCAGGTTTAAGCGGGAGACTCCCCCTGATAGGAACATGAGCACGACATCGGCCGAGGAGTCCCTCTCAGAGGACGAGCGCCGGGGACTGGAACTCATCCGCGAGACGGGCGGGATCCACCAGAGCAACTTCTGGAAGGAGCTGGACGTCTCCTCCCGGAAGGGGAGCCGTATTGTCGAATCGCTGCTCGCGAGGGAACTGATCAACCGCGAGGAGACAGTCTACAAGGGACACAACACCTATTATCTCTCGCCGACCGCCCAGGACCTGGATTTCTCCCTTTTGATGGCGGGCGATATGCTCTCGCCGTTCGTCGGCGACGAGGAAGTGGACGCGCGCGACGACGCCTTCTCCCAGTGGGTCATGAACCTCGCTTACGAGGA
>PXQK01000039.1 GCA_003022085.1 Halobacteriales archaeon QH_10_65_19
TTTGAGGAACTCGGCATGACGGTCACACAGCAGGTGTGTGGAGTGAAAGCCCCAGGTCGCTCAACTCCGTTCGCCTCGTGGTCCGAGAATCGGAGATTCTCGTCATCACGAAAATCGGAGATTTTCGAACGACATTGCTCGACGAAGACGGCCGACGCAAGCACTTCGCGGGCGGTGTCTTCACGAGCACAGCGAGCGAAGGCTAGCGAGTCACAACCCGCGCAGCGAAGCGAGCAGGACCGTCTTCCGGTACCTTCGAGTCGAGCGGTCGGGGGCTTCCCCTTTACGAATCCTCAATTCCTTTCACGAATCACTACGTGCGGTCGATCCCGCACCGACTCCCAACAATCCGTATCATACGGTCGTGCGTGAGTATTTGTAGCACTGGATCCCACTATCGGTAGTTTCGCGGGCTGAAAGGCGTACTGCGTGACTCCATAGTGGCACAGAGTCACGCACGACCGTATCAGTCGGGGTCACGCAGGCGGCGCGGCAGCACCTGCCCCCAGACGTGTTTGTCGAGAAGCCCCACCGTCATCGGTTCCTCGACGGTGAGACAACACGAGAGCCGCGGGTATCCGAACCGGACGGCCGCGGCGTCGTGCCAGTGGGTCGGCTCCGGTGCGGGGTCGACCTCGACGGTGCAGGTCGAACACAGCCCCCGGCCGCCGCAGTTTGCGTGTTTCGAGACGGTTCCGTACACCGAAAACCCGTGCTCCAGCAGCGCGTCCCGGAGTGTCCGCCCCCGCTCGACCTGGATGGTGGTCTCTGTCTCCCCGTCGACGACTGTTACCGGAACCGTGTCGCTCACAACGAACTGTGAGGGCGACGTCGGTCAAGAGGGTTTCCCCTGGGACGGCCGATCCCAGGGAGAGGGGTCGCTAGCTCTCAGCGCCACACCACCACGCCGTCGGTCAGTTCCACCAGAACGGCGGACAGGTTAGGTTAATGTGCGTCGATGTGCACGGCTAGGAGGACAGGAGCATGGACGCCTACGTCTGTACAATCGCAGGTAGCAAGGGCGGAGCGAAAACCGGTGATGGCCTACCGCGAGCCAAATCCAACTACGGGTGCCGCTGCAGTGGAGCACCATCTTACCCAGAAGATCGAGGCCCACGTGTTCGGCGAACTCGTCGACTGATCCCGGTTCGCCGTCAATTATCAGGGCAAGAACAGAAAACTCCTTCCGATCGAACTTATGGGACAGGCGCTCTAACGTTCGCCTGAACGATGAGTAAGACTGTCCACCCAGACGACGTCCTCGAAGAGCTCGCCAGTCTCCCGACGCTCGCCCATCCGACGGTGTCGCCGGACGGCGACGAGGTCGCGATGTACTACGACGTCTCCGGCCGCAACGAGGTGCACGTTCTCGACACTGAGTCCGCAACGCCCGCTGGTTCGTCGCCTGGGACAGCGACGGCGACCGCGTCTTCTTCCACCTCGACGACGACGGCAACGAGCAAAACGACATCTACGCGCTCTCCCGCGACGGCGAGGCGGAACCCATCGTCGAGATGGACGGCCAGTGCATTGTCGCCGACGTGAGCGAGGACGGTAGTACCCTGCTGTTCGCCTCGAGCCACGACGGGCAGATGAACCTCTACCGGCACGACCTCGAAACGGGCGAGACGTCGAAGATCACCGAGTACGAGCGTGCGGTGTGGGGCGGCATCCTCTCGCCGGACAGCGAGCAGGTCGCCTACTCGACCAACGAGACGGACGACTTCGACAACAAGGACGTCTACGTCGCCAACGTCGACGGCTCGGAGCCGCGCAACCTCGAGATCGGGGAGGTCGGTGCGGAGGCGGGCCCGGTCGACTGGGGTCCCGACGGCGAGCGCCTGCTCGTCGGGGACAACACCGAAGACCTCGACCGGATGGGGGTCTATCCCTTCGATTCCGGTGAGGTCGACTGGCTCGGGAGCGGGGAGTACGAGGAGTCCCCGACGGCGTTCATGCCCGGCGGCGAGCGCGTGATCGGCACCCGCGACCGCGACGCGGTGACGATGCCGGTTGTCTATGACCTCGAGACCGGCGAGGGGCGGGAGTTCGACCTGCCCGACGGCGTCGCCGGCTTCGGCATGGGCCCGTGGGGCGAGACCGTCCTCGACGAGGACCGGGTGATCCTCACCCACACGACGCCGACTCACCGGCCGGAACTGCTCGCGTACGACCTCGCGACGGCGTTCCGGAGACCCTCCAGGCTGCAGTCGAGCACGACCCGTACGACGAACTGGAGATCGGCGCGCTGCTGTACGACGCCGGCGAGCGGCCCTCCCCCTTGATCGTCAACCCCCACGGCGGGCCGCGGGGCCGCGACGCCAAGCGGTTCGACCTCTACACGCAGGTGTTGGTCTCGCAGGGGTTTTCAGTCCTGAAGGTGAACTACCGCGGCTCAACCGGCCGCGGTCGGGAGTTCGTCGAGGAACTCATCGACGACTGGGGCGGCGCCGAGCAGGGCGACGTCGCCGTCCGGCGGCTACTCGGCGTACTGGCAGATGGTCCAGTATCCCGACTTCTACGACGCCGGCATCGCCTGGATCGGCCTCACGGATCTGAAAGACCAGTACGGGAACACGATGCCGCACTTCAAGACGGAGCTGATGGAGAAGTACCTCGGCACGCCCGAGGAGAATCCCGAACTCTACGAGAAGCGCTCGCCGGTAACCTACGTGGAGAACGTCGACGCGCCGCTGTTCCTCGTCCACGGCGTCAACGACCGCCGCGTGCCGGTCTCGCAGGCACGGATCATGCGGGAGGCGCTGGAAGACGCCGGCTACGAGGAGGGCGAGGACAGTGACTTCGAGTACCGCGAACTCGGCGAGGAGGGCCACGCTTCCTCGGATCAGGAGCAGAAGCTCCGAATGTTCCAGTTGCTTGCGGACTTCCTCGACCGACGGGCGTGAGCTGTAGACTCTGTGGGTAGCAGGAACGCCCCTGCCCGCTCGATCTATCCGGAGCTTGCTGTCGTTCGAGAATCGGTAGTAACTCAGGGAAGCTTTTGAGGAACGCTCATCCCGACGAGTAATAACCCGAGTTCAGACGAGACGGATGAGCTGTCGAGAGTACGAATTTTGAACTGATTTGAGTCGAGTTACGGCTCATCGGGATGAGCGTCGAAGGTTTCTGGATCATATCGTTCCAGCTCCTCGCGAAGGTCGTCATCCACCGAGTC
>PXQK01000047.1 GCA_003022085.1 Halobacteriales archaeon QH_10_65_19
TCGCGGCTCATCCGTTACCGTTGCCAGGGACCCACGCTGTGAAATACTGTCGGTTTCCGAGCAGGCGAACCGGAGCGACCGTCGCCGAGCAGTTGTGTCACTCACTCGGGGAGGTACTCCGCCGAGTCACGGCGGAACTCCCCGGGTTCCCGTGCACCGTCGTAGGGCCTACCAAGCGAGCGCAAATATTTAGTCGCTTCGAACCCTCAGCCCGGTGCTTTCCCCCGATGACAGGGACGGAAGCGGCCAGCAACAGTGAGTTGACAGCTGCCGGGGAAGAACGGCGCCGGATCGTCGCCTCCGTCGGCGGATCCAAGAAGACTGTCAGCAGAAACAGGTGCCCGCCTGTCGTCGCCCGGTAGAGCGTGGTCACGCAACTGTTATGTTCCGGCCGGTCAACTCCCGTCGTATGGACGCCAAAGCCTTCTTCGAAGGGATGCCGTTCGCACAGCACCTCGGCGTCGAGGTCACCGAGTGTGAGAACGGACACGCGGAGGGAACACTGGAGATGCGGGAGGAACTCTCCTGGAACGAGAACCAGCTCATGGCACACGGCGGCGTCACGTTCACGCTGGCGGACACCGTCGGCGGCGCGGCGCTGGTCTCGGTGGTCGACCAGCCGGTGCCGACAATCGACATGCGCATCGATTACCTCTCGGCGGCGACCGGCGACCTCTACGCGACCGCTGACGTCGTCCGGTGTGGCGACGATGTCGGCACCGTCGACGTCGACGTGTACGCCGCCGACGACGACACGCTGCTGGCTGACGCACGCGGCGTCTACAAGACCAGCTGAACGCGACAGGTAGCTGCCGGGTCGCCAGCAACTCGGCGTAGCGTTTTTGCACGCTCCGCGGCAACATGCACGTATGGGCATTGCCAGGATCCTGTTGTACCTCGTGTTCGCCGTGGTCGCGTTCGCCATCCTGAGCGCCGTGGTCTCGGCACTGTTTACCGCGTTTGCGATTATCTGGGCGGTGGCGACAGCCCTCGCAACGCTGGCGTTGCTCGGGGCCGTCGGGTACGGCGTCTACAAGCTCTACACGCTGCTGTCCGGCGGGTCGTCCCAGTCCCCGACCGTGTCCACGCCGACCCTCGACCGCGACCGCGAGACGGCCGACATCGAGCCCGAGAGCCGGGTCGAGTCCATCAAAAACAGGTACGCGAGCGGGGAACTGACCGAGCGGGAGATGGAGCGGATGCTCGAACGCGAGATCGACGAGCGGGAAACGGACAGCATCGACCGCGAGCTCCAGCGCGACCGGCTCTAATACGGTCGTGCGTAACTCTGTACCAGAGGGAGACTACGTCTCCCAGGAAGTCGGGCTTGACCCGACGACGCTATAGAGTCACGTATTGGGCGTTTCAGCCCGCGAAATCGCCGATAGTGGGACCCGGTGCCCAAAATACTCACGCACGACCCTATCAGTGGAACGATAAAACCGTTCGGTGAGTCAGCGGCGTCCGCTGCGTGGTGGGTAACATCTCACGGGAGCGGCGCTTTTGACGGGCAGGATCAGAGCACAGCGTCGAGCACGTCGCCGGCGTCGTCGCGGACGGGATCGGTCGCCGGCACGTCGATCGCGTCGGCGTAGGCCGCGACAGCGTCGCGGGCCTCTTCGGGGTCCAGCCCCTTCGTGTTGAGCATCCCGGCGTCGACGCTCGCCGGCGCGATAGGGGCCGACAGATCCTCGTAGAGGTCGACGTACTTGGCGGGGGAGGGGAGCGCGAAGTCGTCGTACCCGCCGAACGTCTCGTTGCCGGCGTTGTGACACAGGATCAGCGAGTCCGGCTGGGCGCCGTGCAGGATCGACGCCGTGACGCCCGAGTAGGCCGGATGTGCGATTGCACCCTGTCCCTCGACGAAGAGGACGTCGTGGTCGCCGCCCTGCTGGACGATGCGCTCGGTCGCGCCGGCGGCGAAGTCGGCGATGATGCGGTCGATCGCGATCCCCCAGCCGGTGATCATGATCCCTGTCTGGCCCGTCGGGACAACAGCGGCATCGAGGCCACGCTCGCGGGCTGCGTCCCGCAGCTCGAAGCTGCTGGTCATCTTGCCCGACGAACAGTCGGTGCCGACCGTGAGGATGACCCGCGCCTCGACCTCGCCGGCGGTGCCGTCGGCGACCGTCAGGTCGTCGGGTGGCCGGCGGACGTCCCGCAGCGAGACGCCGTGCTCGGCCGCGAGCGCCGCGAACTCCTCGTCCTCGGCGATGAAGTAGTGGAGGCCGGCAATCACGTCACAGCCGCACTCAATCGCCACCCGGACGTCGGCCCGCCAGGACTCCTCGAAGCCGCCCCCGATCGGCGCGATGCCGATCAACAGTGCGTCACACGCCGGCACGTCGGCCATCTCCGCAACGATCGGTGCGTCCTGCACCCCTGTGAGGTGGTCAGATACCCGGTCGCCAGCCCGGTCTCTGTCGAGGACAGCAACGACGTCGTCGTCTGCGTACCGGAGGATGCCGGTCGCCGTCTTGGCGTTTCCGGGGAACTGTTCGTGGGCGAGGATGGCCAGTCGCATACTCCAACTGCGGCAGGCGGGCCCGTAAGCGTACCGCTCACCCCGCCGCGATCCGGGCCAGCAGCGGATCCCCGGCGCGACCAGCTCTCGGCGTCACAGACGGGCCGAGGATCCAGGCAGCTGGTCGTCAGTCCAGGCAGCCGGTCGTCGGTCCGGCACTGGGAGACGTTAGGCAGTCGGCGTGCGTTCGCTGATTGTCGCGTAGACGGGGCCGGACGGACGGAGCGTGATACTCGGCTGGAGGTCCAGGTGCTCGTGGTCGACAGTCACGTCGTAGTGCTGGAGAGCGTGTGCGAGCGCGAACTGCGCTTCGGTGAGCGCGATCTGCTTGCCGATGCAGACACGTGGACCGCTTCCGAACGGAAAGTACGCGTCGGTTCCCCGGGACACCTCGCCGTCCCACCGGTCCGGGCGGAACTCAGTGGGCTCCGACCAGACGCTGCTGTCCCGGTGGTGGGCGTACGCGGGCATGATCAGGAAGTCGCCCTCTTCTAGATGGGTTCCGGCGACGTCGGTCGGTTCGCGAGCCTCGCGCGTGAGATTCCAGACCGCCGGGGTCAGCCGTAACGTCTCCCGGACGACCCGCTCGGTGTAGGACAGCTCCGAGAGGTCCCCCCACTCGGGGGCGTCGCCGCCGAGAACAGAGTCGGCCTCTTGTTGGAGGCGCTGTTTCATCTCGGGGTGTCTCGAGAGCCAGTAGAACGCGTAGGTGATCGTCAGCGCGGTGGTCTCCTGGCCGCCGGTCATAAAGAGGACCGCCTCGTCGATGAGTTCGTTCTCGGAGAGCTGTACGTCAGGGTCGGCCTGTGCCTGTATCAGCGCTGTGATCATGTCCTCTGGCGGATCGTCGTGCTGGCGGTGCCACTCGACGAACTCCGAGGCGACCGACTCGATGGTGTCGCTGGCGGCCTCGAACTCCTCTGAGGCCCCCGACTGGAGTGCCTCGGGGAGCAGAAAGTCCCGCACACTGGGTTCGAACTCCTCGCCGAACTGCGTCATCGCCTCGTGAACCTCCCGGCCCCTGGCGGGTGTCGCGTCCCGGCTGAACAGCGACTGCGTGATTACCCGCATCGTCACCACCGACAGCTCCTCGTGAAGATCGATCCGTCCCGACTCGGGCCAGGCAGCGAGCGTGTCCTCCAGCGTCCTGGCCGCTACGTCGGCGTACTCGCTGAGGTTGGCACCGACAAACTCCGGCTGGAGGACCGAGCGCTGCTGCTCCCAGAGGACGCCGTCACTGGAGAGCAATCCCTCGCGCCGCGCCGCCTCCGGGCCGGCGTCTGGCCGGGCGAACCTCTCCCTGTCGGCGAGAATCTCGTGGACCAGTTCGGCGTCAAGGACAACGTTCAGCAACTGTCCGACCGGCGGATCGACCTGCACAATCTGGTACTGGTTTCCGTAGGCCTCCTGAACGCCGACAAGAAATCGCAACGGATCGTCGGCAAACTTGAGCGCGTTCCCCACCACTGGCGGCCCCGGTGGGGTGTGTGCTGTGTCACTCACACGGTACACTACGGCGACCGCAGCTGGACGGTCCAGAACGACTCCCAGGCGTCATGGAGGGCGTCCTCGGGCTTGCCGGTGGCGTCAACGGCGTCGGTGGCGTCGGCGAGGTGCATTACCTTCCCGAGGACAGAGCGTTCGCCGACAACGTAGAGGCGGTCGGTCTCGCGCTCCTCCAGGGCGGCCACGCAGCGGTCGAGGTGTTCGTCGATCTGTTCGTCCCGGAGGCGCTCGAAGCGGGCCTGCGAGAAGCCGCCCTTGGAGTGCTGGCTCTTGAGGTCACCCTCGAACCCGTGGAAGGCAGTACGCTCCTCGCCCTGGTAGGTACCCATGGCGAACAGATCCGAGCGGACCAGCGCGAGCGTGTACCGGCCGCGGGGCTGGAACCACCCGCGGTCGAGCCGGAAGCTGTCGTCCCACTCGACGAACGGCTCCGGGGCGACCGGCGGGCGGAGGCAGATGCCGATCAGCGACTGGTCGTCGCCCAGCGCCAGGCAGGGCGCGGCCCGTGAGACCAGCGCGGCGCGCTCGCCGAACGCCTCCCGCAGCTCCGCCGGCCGGTCGTGACCGTCCGCGACGTAGGCCGACAGCGCGCCCTGTGGCCCCGTCTCGACGGAGGCCAGCCTGGCGAGCACCTCGTCGAGGTCCCGCCCGCGGAGGTCCACCTCGCGGCGGTACGAGAGCGTCGTCTCGCCGGACTGGAGCCGCTCGACCTGGTCTTCGAGCTGTGCGACCCGGTCTTCGAGTCTGTTGGCGCGGCGCCCGGCCTCCTGGCGTTTGGTCACCGCGTCGGCGCGCCGATCCTGTTCGGCCTCGAGCCGCGTCTTGAGGCGGTCGACCTCGGCCTCTAGCTCCTCGATCTCTGCTTTGAGCTCCGTCCGGCCGAGCAGGTCGTCCAGCATTGTCTCAAGCCGGGATCCCTCCGCTATTAAATGTCGTGCCGCGGGCTGGGCCAGCCGAACGCCCGGCCTCCGGTCCCTGACGGCAGTGCAACAGCCCTGCACGGGACAAAAACGCTTATCCGGTTTAGCGGACTACACCCGATGGAAGGCATGACTGTTACGATCAAGGACTTCTACGCCGACTGGTGCGGTCCGTGCAAGACCCAGGACCCGATCCTCGAGGAGCTCGAGGAACAGTGGACAGACGTCGAGTTCGAGAAGATCGATGTCGACGAGAAGCAGGATATCGCCAACGAGTACCAGGTACGATCGCTGCCGACGCTGATCGTCGAGAACGACGACGGCGTCGTCGAGCGGTTCATCGGTGTCACGCAGGCCGAGAAGCTCGAAGAGGCACTCGAGTCCGCCGGCGCATAGCAAACCGACGATTGTCCGCCCAGCGGTTGACCACGGCACACGTACTCCGGTGTCGGCCTCCGGACCCTCCCACCGACCACACTTCGGCGGGTGCCTGCAGGCCAATATTGCAGATTGGGATAGATTTAATACCCATGGTGCCAATAGTTGACAATCCCCACTGCGGACGTGGGCGCACACGGACGTCCTGTTCAGGATCGGCGACAGCCGAGAGGGAACAGGATGGGGGCCGACGCCGACACACCCGGGAGGATGTGAAGGCCCAGGTCCCGAAGGAGAACCGAACCGGCCCGGCGCGTCGCCGCCGCGGCGGCGGCGGACGAAGGCCGAGTACCGGACCACGCGCAAGCGGGGTTCGAGAACACGACAGCACGCCGGTGAAATCCCGGCTCACGCCTGTTCGCGTCGGCAGTGCCGGTGAGAATCCGGCTCCCGCCGACAGAGGGCCGACAGCGAGCGCGGTGCCCTCGCGGGCGGCCGTGCGAAGCCGGATCGGTCCGCCGACGTCGGCAAGACCCGGTGGGACTCCGGGCAAAGCCAGGCGAACCGGCAAGGGGCGGTGAAAGCCCGCCGAAAGCTGTCACCGGCCGTGCGGGCTGGGGACAACGTCTCCCGTCCGGTGCAGTACCCGCGTTCGCGGTGGGACCCATTCATACCGTATTCACGCCGACCAGCGCGGCGTCTACTCCCACCGAGGGGTGAGCGGAACAACAGGAATAAGACGGGAATCCCCCAACAGGTGGCATGGCCGAGCAGATCAGCCGCGGTTTGGAGGGAGTGACAGTCGCGGAGACGCGGCTCAGTTACGTCGACGGCGAGGCGGGAGAGCTCCTCATCGGCGGGTTTCCAGTCGAGGAACTGGCACCGAACGCGACCTACGAGGAGAGCGTCTTCCTCCTGTTGCACGACCGCCTGCCCGACGCCGACGAGCGCGAGACGTTCCGTGCGGATCTGGCTGCCCGCCGGGAGATCGGCGAGGAGGTGCGGGCGGTGGTACGGCGGGCCGCCGCCGAAGAGCAGCCGGCGATGGACGCGCTCCGGATGGGGGCCGCCGCGGCGACCCTCGGTCGGAGCGACGCCGACCCCGAGGAGCACGCCCGGCGGGTCGTCGCCGTGTTCCCGACCATCGTGGCGACCTACTGGCGTTACCGACAGGGCGCGGAGCCGGTGTCGCCCCGCGAGGACCTGCGCCACGCCGCGAACTACCTGTACATGCTGACCGGCGAGGAGCAGAGCGAGGCAGCCGTCGAGGGGCTCGAGACGTACCTCAACAGCGTCGTCGACCACGGGTTGAACGCCTCGACGTTCAGCGCCCGGGTCGTCGTCTCGACGGAGTCGGACCTGGTGTCGGCGGCGACCGCCGCCGTGGGGGCATTAAAGGGGCCGCTGCACGGCGGCGCGCCCGAGCCCGCACTAGAGATGCTGCAGGAGGTCCACGAGTCGGGCGACCCCGAGGGGTACGTCCGCGAGAAACTGGCGGCTGGCGAGCGTCTGATGGGCTTCGGTCACCGCGTCTACCGGGTTCGTGACCCCCGGGCCGGGGTGCTCGAAACCGCCGCCGAGTGCTTCTATGGCGAAGATGGCGACGGCGAGGACTTCTTCGGGACCGTCCGCTCCTTCGAGGACGTCGCCGTCGACCTGCTCGCCGAGCACAAGCCCGACCGATCGCTGGAGACCAATGTCGAGTTCTACACCGCCGTGCTGCTTGATGGCGTCGCCGTCCCCACGGAGCTGTTTACAACGACGTTCGCCGTCTCGCGGGTCGGCGGGTGGATGGCACACTCGCTGGAACAGCTCGCGGACAACCGGCTCATCCGTCCCGTCTCCCGCTACGTCGGGGACACCGGACGAACGTGGACGCCCGTCGAGGAACGGTAGCGGGGCCGTTGCTGGCTCCAGCCACGTCGTCTGGTCGGTATCGAATCTTATACTGATTGTTGTGAGTCATACGGTCGTGCGTGATTATTTTCAACACCGGGTCCCAATATCGGCGGTTTCGCGGGCTAAAACGCCCAATACGCGACTCTATAGCGTCGTCGGGCCAAGCCTGACTGCCTGGGAGACGTAGTCTCCCTCTGGTACAGAGTCACGCACGACCGTATCAGTACGGGATCGACCGCTAGTGATCCGGGAAAGAAATTGAGGAAATCAGGTGTAGAAAGCCCCCTCGCGCTCGACCGTCCGGGGCTCGCTGCGGTCCTCGCTCTCCGCCTGGCGAGACGGTCCTGCTCGCTCCGCTGCGCGGGCTGCGACTCGCTGGCCTTCGCTCGCTGTGCTCGCGAAGATACCGCCCGCTGCGGTCCTTACGTCACCGGGAATCGGAGATTCCCGAGCTCACGGCTCTCGCCGTGAACGCCCGGGACGGATCGAGCGCTCGGGGGCTTCCTCCGGCTACCTGCCAGTTCAAATTCTTTTCTGAAGCACTAATGTTCGGACCGGCAAGCCGGACCCAGGCGCGGAACGTCGACGACCCTCCCGGCGGTCGGGGTGGCTCGACGGAGAGCAGTGTGTGAGTCGTCGGCACAGATGGAAGCAGTTATTCGCCACCCCCGCCAACGGGGGGGAAATGAGTACACGACGCGGGTCGCGGGTGATCACATGCGGGTAGTCGTCAAGTTCGGCGGAACGAGCGTCGCGGACGGCGACCGGATCAACCGCGCGGCGGACTCGATCGCAACGGTCGTCGAGCAGGGTCACGAGGTCGCCGTGGTCGTCAGCGCGCGGGGCGGGACGACCGACGAACTCCTCGAGGAGATCAAGTTCGACGCCAGCGAGGTCGACAGGGCCGAGATCGTCAGCATGGGCGAGCGAACGTCGGTCCGGATGGTGAAAGGCGCACTGGAGGCCCGCGGGATCGACGCGAAGTTCTTGGAGCCGGGCCGCGAGGACTGGCCGATCATCACCGACGAATACGGCGAGGTCGACGTCGCGGAGACGAAGGCGCGGGCACGGCGGTGTGTCGAGGCGATGCAGCACGAGACCGTGCCGGTCATCACCGGCTTTCTCGCCCAGGATCACGACGGGACGATCACGACGCTCGGGCGCGGCGGCAGCGACACGACCGCCGTCATGCTGGGCAACTACATGGACGCCGACGAGGTGGTGATCGTCACCGACGTCGAGGGGGTGATGACCGGCGACCCCGACGTCGTCGAGGGCGCGCGCAACGTCGGGGAGATCACCGTCGACGAGCTCCGGAACCTCTCCTTTCGCGGCGCCGAGATCGTCGCGCCGTCGGCGCTGACCTACAAGACGGACGACCTCGGGGTCCGGGTGATCCACCACCAGCACGGCGACCTGCTGGGTGGCGGCACCGACATCGAGGGGCAGTTCGAGAACCTGATCGACCTCCAGGAGCAGAAACTGACCTGCCTGACGGTCGCCGGCCGGGCGATTCGGAACCAGCCCGGGATCCTCGCGCGGCTGTCGACGGCGCTCGCGGAGGCGGGCATCAACATCGAGACCAGCGCCAGCGGGATGGACTCCGTGACGTTCTACACGGTCAGCAGGGACGGCGAACGCGCAGAAGCACTGATACACGAGGAGGTGATCGCCGACGACACGCTCTCGAGTGTCACCCTGGAGGGGGAGTTTGCCGCGATCCGGATCACCGGCGGCGAACTCCAGCGACAGAGCGCTGCGGTCAGCCGGGTCCTCGAACCCCTCGCCGAGGAGCACGTCTACCTCCACGACGTGATGACCAGCGCGACCTCCGTCTCGATTCTGGTCGACTGGGCCGAGCGCGACCGTGCGCTCGAACTCCTGCAGAAGACGCTATGACATCCTTCTCGGGGTACCGTCGAGGTGTCCACGCGCTTGGGACCGGGGGAGCCGACATCGACGGTAGCGAGATTCCCCTCGCGGGTCCTCCGGGCACTGTCTGTCGGAGGCACACACCGGTCGGGGAAAGGTCCCGGACTGCTGGGGTACTCACGGGGGAAGCGCCATGATCGTGAGCGTCCACCGCTACGAGCTGGCGCCGACGGGGACCGGATCAGAGTTCCGTGACGCGGGGGCCGCGGCCGTCGATCGCGTCCTGTTCGAGTCGAACCTCGGGCTGATCGAGTACCGCCTCGGTCGCGTCCTCCTCCCGGCCCCGGGCCCGGAGACCCTCCCTGGCGGCAGCGGCCAGTGACGGCCGGTGT
>PXQK01000078.1 GCA_003022085.1 Halobacteriales archaeon QH_10_65_19
CGGCGGGCCGTTCGGCGACATGCAGGACATCTTCGACCAGTTCTTCGGCGGCTCCCGCGGCGGTGGTCGCAACCGCCCGCGGGGTGGTCAGGACCTCAAGACCGGCATGACGATCGACCTGAAGACTGCATACGAGGGCGCCACAACGGAGATTACGGTCACCCGCCCCGAGCAGTGCGGGGAGTGCAACGGCCGAGGACACCCGCCCGGGACCGACTCGCGAACCTGTCCGGAGTGCAACGGTCGCGGACAGAAGACACAGGTCCGCCAGACCGCGTTCGGCCGGATGCAACAGCGGACGACCTGCCGCCGCTGTGAGGGCGATGGAACCGTCTACGAGGAGACTTGTCCGACCTGTCGGGGTGAGGGGATCGTCCGTAACGAGGCCACGCTCCAGGCCGACATCCCCGCAGGCATCCAGGACGGCCAGACGCTCCGGATGGACGGCGAGGGCGCACCCGGCGAGCGCGGCGCCCGGAACGGCGACCTGCTGGTCGGGATCTCTGTCGAAGACCACCCCGAGTTCGAGCGCGACGGCGACGACCTGAAGAAGCGCGAACCGATCTCGTTCCCGCAGACCGTCTTCGGCGACACGGTTACCGTCGAGACGCTGGACGGCCCGGTCGAGTTCGACCTCCCCGCTGGTACCCAGAGCGGCGAGACGTTCCGCCTCGAAGGCAAGGGGATGCCCCGGCTCAAGCGCCGCGGGTACGGCGACCTCTACGTCCAGGTGCAGGTTGTCACCCCAGACTCGCTCAACGAGGAACAGCGCGAGTCCCTCGAAGCGTTCGCCGAGGCCGGCGGCGAGGACATCGAGGTGGAACAGGGTTTTTTCGATCGTCTCCGGAACACCTTCTGATGGCCGGACTCGGCGCGGAGACGCTGAAAGACCTCGTCGTGGCCGCTCAGGAGCACGAGGGCACGGTCCTCGACGCCGCTGACCGGTCGGCGCCGTACAGCTACCGGGAGTTCGCGACGAACTGCTTCAAGGCCGGCAACCTGCTTGGCCACTACGGCGTCCACCCCGGCAGCACCGTGACAGTCGCTGTCGGCCCGAAGAAGGAACCCGCGGAGCCCGAAGACGACGGCACAATGAACACGATAGCCGGCGACGCTACGATGGGGTATCCCGACTCGGCGGATCCGCTGCTGGCGATTCTCGGTGGCGCGTCCGTCGGCGCGACAGTCGATCTGACACTGGTGACGCCGGTCGAGTCACGGGCGCTCGTCCATCCCGCCTGGTGTGTGTACAAGAAGACACCGCGATGCTCGCTACTCGCGTACGGCGGGCCGCCGTCGGAACCGGCGGTCGCCCACTTCGAGGCGGAGCTGTGGAGCGAGAACCCGACTGTGCCGCCCGAACCCGTCGCAGCCGACGATCCCGCGCTACTGGCCGCCGGCGAGACCTACACCCACAGGACGCTGCTCGCGGTGGCCGACGACATCGCCGACAGCTACGGGCTCGACGGGACGAGCCGCGTCGCGCTATCAGCAGGACTGACCGAACCGGGTGCGCTCGTCGCCGGTGTGCTCGCACCGATGGTCGCCGGCGCGGCGGTCCTGTTGCCCGGTGGCCCACCCCGGACAGACGTCCCCACTGCAACCGGGGACGGCACGGAAGAACCGGCACTCCGGGTGGTCACCGGGCACCACGACGGCAGAGAGGAAGAGAGCGGCGCGGTCGTCGCCGGGGACGTCACTGCGTCGCTGCGCGATACTCGCCGTGCTTGACGCCGATCACGAACACGACCGCTGCGAAGACGACCATCGATGGGGCTACCATCATCATGACTGTGTCCGTACTCATCATGTCGCCGGCAATCAGACCACCTATCCCTGCCGCGACGATCACCGCCAGAATACCGACCGAGACGGGCAAGTTGAGTTCCATACGTGTCGTTACGACTCGGCAAGTAAAAGATTTCAGAACTGCAACCAGCCGAGGGCCGTCACCCGGGTCGGGCACCACAGGGCTCCCCGAGTTCCCCACCGCAGAACCGTCCGTTCCGGAGCCGGATACCGAACCCCTAAAAAACCGTGAGACCGTCCGTTACAGGTAATGACGAGACTGGGCACGGCGCGTGCCGCCCGCGGCGAGGTCGACACCGGTCGCCTCGAAATCGGCGAAGCGCGGGACGGAAGTACGATCGGGCTGCCGGTCGCGGTCGTCAACGGAGCGAGCGAGGGGAAGACACTGTACATTCAGGCCGCGAGCGACGGCGACGAACTCAACGGTATCGGCGTCGTCCGCCGGGTATTTCCGCAGTTCGACCCGGCACAGCTCTCGGGGACAGTCCTCGTGGTCGGGATCGCGAACTACTTTGCGTTCCAGATGGGGGAACACCGCAACCCGATCGACGACACGAAGCTCAACCGGGCTTACCCGGGCGACGAGGACGGCACCTCCACCGAGCGGATCGCGGCGGCGACCTTCGCGGCGGCGACCAGGGCCGACCTCGTGCTCGACCTCCACCAGGGCTCGACCTCCCGTATGATCAACGAGGTCCGGGTCCGGTGTGGCAAGCGCCACCGGCTCCACGACGACTGTCTCGAACTCGCGAAGGTGTTCGGCTGCGGGTACGTCCTCGACCAGAAGGGGCCCGACGGCCAGCTCGCCCGCGCCGCGCCCGACGAGGGTGTCCCGACGGTCGACCCCGAACTCGGGGGATCGGTCGGCTGGGACGAGCAGAGCATCGAGGTCGGCGTCGACGGCGTGTCCAACGTTCTCAAGCACTACGGGTTCCTCCAGGGTCGGCCAACCACCAGTGTCCAGACCCGCGCGACGGGATTCGAACAGTACGGCGCACCCGCCGGCGGGTTCGTCGAGTTTTGCGCCGAACTCGGCGACCGTATCAAACCCAACACGACCCTGTTCGAGGTCACCGACGTCTTCGGCGACACGAGGGCAGAGGTGACCGCCGACACGAGCGGCATTTTCTGGCGCACCCGCCGGCTCCCCCAGGTCGCGACCGGCGAGTACGTCTGTTCTGTCGGTACCGACGTCGATACGTACTGATACGATCGTGCGTGACTCTGTACCGGAGGGAGACTACGTCTCCCAGGCAGTCGGGCTTGACCCGACGACGCTATGGAGTCACGCGGTGTGCGTTTCAGCCCGCGAAACCGCCGATACTGGGACCCGGTGCTACAAATAATCACGCACGACCCTATGAGCCAGGGATAGACATTTAGTTCCGGTCTAGCAAGGTGAGGACATGGGACAGACACAGCGGTCAGCGAGCGACCGCCAAGGTGGCCCGAGCCCGACCGGGCAGGAGTGCCGGGGCACACGGACGGGTACCGATGGAGGACCGATGACGGCCCCGGCGAGCGCCTCCGGGCTACGAGACGCGAACGATCTCGTCCCCGTCGGGTTCGATGGCAGCGACGTCCCCCTCCGAGAGCGGGACCTCGACCTCGATCTCGACGAGATACTCCTCGTGAGCGAGCTGGTGGGCCCCGAGAACGGTGTGACAGGGGTAGGGCTCACTGAACGTCTCCCAGTACACGTCCTTGTACCCGGTGTAGTATCGCTCGTGCGGTTCGATGATGTGGGTCGTTACCTTCGTCACGTCGTCGAACCCTTTGCCGATCGTTTCGAGCAGTATCCCGACGTTCCCGTAGGCCTTGCGGGCCTGGGTCGCGATGTCGTCGCCGACGACCTCCCCACTGGCGTTCATCGCGACCTGGCCTGCGGTGTAGAACTCGCCGCCGGCGACGATACCGTGGTTGTAGCCGATAGCCTGTGCGTCCTTGAGTTCGGACGGATTGATGTGAATGCGTTCCACGGCCCAACTGCCGGTCGAGACGGACTAAAGGATTCCGTCAGCGGGAGCGTGGTTCGGGTATGACGACGCTCGATACCGTCGTTCACAGCGCGAGTGAGGTTTTCCCGGCCGGAGACGGGGAGGACGAGAGTGCCGCGGTTGCCGTCGTCGACGGCGATATCGCCGCAGTCGGTCCGACCGGTGAGGTCTGCCGGGAGTATCCGCCGGAGAACGCCGACCGGGCAATCGACGCGTCCGGCAAGACGGTGCTGCCCGGCTTCGTCGACCCGCACACACACGCGGTGTTCGCCGGCGACCGATCCGACGAGTTCGTCGCCAAGATCGAGGGCAAGAGCTACACCGAGATCATGGCCGCCGGCGGCGGCATCCCGGTGACCGTCGAGGCTGTACAGGACGCCAGTGAGGACGAACTTGTGGACGGGCTCTGCGAGCAACTCGACGTCATGCTCGCCCACGGCACCACCACTGCGGAGGTGAAGTCCGGCTACGGGCTCGATACCGAGACCGAACTGCGGATGCTCGCGGCCATCGAGCGCGCCGACGAGCGCCATCCGGTCGACCTGGTCCCGACGTTCATGGGCGCACACGAGGTGCCACAGGGCGAGGAGACCGAGGCATACGTCGAAAGCGTCGTGGAGGAACAGCTCCCGGCTGTTGCCGACCAGGAGATCGCACAGTTTTGTGATGTCTTCTGCGAGGAGGGGGTCTTCGACGTCGAACAGTCCCAGCGGGTGCTCGAAGCCGGCCGGGAGCACGGCCTCGCGCCGAAGATCCACGCAGAGGAGTTCTCGCGGATCGGCGGCGCGGCGCTCGCGGCCGACCTGGGTGCGACAAGCGCAGATCACCTCCTGCAGGCGACCGACGAGGACGCACGGGCACTCGCCGAGGCCGGCGTTGTCCCGACGCTGCTGCCGGCGACGGCGTTCGTGCTCGGCGAGCCCTACGCCGACCCCGACCCGTTCCTCGACGCGGGCGCGCCGCTCGCGCTCGGCTCCGACCTGAACCCGAGCTGTTTCGTCCACAGCGTGCCGTTCGTCGTCTCGCTTGCCTGCCTGCGAATGGGGCTCCTGCCCGGGCAGGCGATCCGCGGCGCGACACGGAACGCGGCGCGTGCCCTCGACTGTGACGGCACCGGCACGCTCGCCGAGGGAACGGCGGCCGATCTGGCGGTCGTCGACCTGCCGTCGCACGTCCACCTCGCGGCGAACGCCGGCACCAACCGCGTGGAGACGGTTGTCGCCGACGGCGCCGTAGTGGTCGACGACGGCCGTGTCAGACGGTGAGCAAGACAGCGGACCCCGACACGATTCTCGAGGTAATTCTTGCCTGATACCGACTACTTTGTTGTCTCCAGCGTGTGCCCACTATGGATCGACGCGGGTTTCTCGCTACGTTCGGTGTCGCGCTCACAGCACTGTCTGCTGGATGCACAGAGCTGGGCTCCGACTCAGAGGAGGAAGAGCGAACCTACACGTTCCGTCTCAACAACGGGGCGTTCGAACCGCATTCGTTTCGGGTTCGAGTCGGGAACAGGGGGGAAACGTGGTTCCACGAGGAGTCGTTTGACCTGACCGCTACGACGGGGAGCGGG
>PXQK01000079.1 GCA_003022085.1 Halobacteriales archaeon QH_10_65_19
CCGAGAGTCCCACACAGGGCTCGACTCCGTAGCGGTTTACCACCGAAGGGAGCGAAACGAATAGCTGTCGAGACAGCGGAGTTATCCACGGGCTGTCGGTAGACAGAAACAGAGGGATCCAGCAGTCCGGGGACCCGTTCAGGAGGACGGGGACTCGCGTTCGCGTTCCTGTTCCCGCCAGTCGACGATTTCGTCCTCGTCGGCGTCGTCGAGTGTGCGCTCGTAGTAGGCCATCGGGTGCGATATCTGTTCGCAGAGGTCGTCCATGTTGACGCAGTCGCCGTAGGACTGCATCGTTGCACACGAGGGCGGGGAGTACTGCGTCGCACTCGTCTCGCCGCGGATGTGGTTGACCTGGTAGCGGGTCACCTCCTCGCCGAAGCCGGGGTTTACCTTGAACAGGTCGACGATGTCGTCGGTCGACATCCCGATGCTCGTCAGGAACGTCGCGATTGCGAAGCGCGAGTGGTGTTCGAGGTGTTCGCCCTTCTGGACCTGGTCGAGGAGGTACCGCATGCAGGGGGGAAACAGGTCCGGGACCACGGTGTCGATGTCGCGCATCAGCTCCAGGTCCGCGAGCGTCTCACGGACCGACGCGACCTCCGCCTCGAGGTCGGCGGCGATGGCGTCGGGGACCGAAAGCGGGAGGCCGTCGGCGACGCGCTTGCGGACGGCCTGCCGGACGAGCACGAGCAGCTCCGGTTCGTCGAGCGGGACCTCTCCGGCCTGCAGGTCGCGGTTGACGAGCCGCCACTCGTCGCCCCACTGGTCCGCAGCGAGGTCGAGGTACGCGCCGACGTCGACGCGGTACCCCTCGCTAGTCTCCCGGACGTCGGCGTCGAGGTCGAACTCCGCGAGCAGGTCCGCAAGCGTGATCGACGCAGTGCGGGTGCTTTTGAGTTCGGTTGTGTTCGCCCGGTCGGCCTCGATGCGCTCGTGTGCGGTCGCAGCCTCCGCGCGGGTGTACGTGCGGGTGAGGACGTGCTCGTCGATCAGCGAGACCAGCACCCGGGCAACCGGATACGAGAGCAGCTCCACACGCGCCCGGCGGTGGGGCTCGCCGGCGCTCCCCTCCTGTAGCGCGCTCTCGACCCGCTCGACCGCCCCCTCGACGGCCTCCCGTGCCGACCCCAGGAACGGGTAGCGCGCGTGGAGCTGGTTCATCGCCCCAGGATTACACACGGGCGAGCAAAAAGCCGGCGGTCGGTTCGTTCTGCGGTGTGACGGGCACACCGCGGCCCGCCGCCCGCTCGACGAATCGCGACGACCTGACCACGTACCACCCGCACCCCTATCGGCTTTACCGATACGGCGCAAACACCGTAACATGGAGGTAACGAGCGTCGAAGCGACACCCGTCGAGATCGACATCAGACCACTGAGCGAGGAGTACGGCGTCGCCCCGTACATTGCCGGCTACACGACATTCGAGGAGATTCTGCGGCTCGTGATCCGCGTTGAGACCGACGAGGGGGTCGTCGGCTGGGGCGAGACGATGGTCGACCCGGAGCCGAGCGTTGCGATGGCGACCGTCGAGAACGTGATCGCGCCAAGAGTCGTCGGCCACAGCGTCTGGGAGGTCGAGACCGTCCTGGACTCCTTTGACTACCCCTACATGGACATCACGCCGTACGTCGGCGGCGTGGAGATGGCCCTCTGGGACGCCCTCGGGAAGTCGGTGGGCGAACCGATCCACAAGTTCCTGGGCGGCAAGCGGACCGACGAGGTACCGGTCGCGTACTGTCTCGGGATTCTCGACCCCGCAGAGTCCGCCGAGCGGGCCCGGTGGGCGCGCGACCAGGGGTTTGAGGTCATCAAGACCAAGGGCGGGCTGGACATCGACCAGGATGTCGAGCGCCTCGTCGCGATGCACGAGGCCGTCGACGGTGACCTCCGCTTTCGCCTCGACGGCAACCAGACGATGAGCTTCGAGGAGGCGACGACCACGGCTGCGCGCCTCGAGGACGCGGGCGTCTACCTCCAGTACTTCGAGCAGCCGCTCCGGATCGACAACGTCGGCGGGTACACGCGCCTCCGCCAGCGGTTGCAGACCGCCATCGGCGTCAACGAGGACGCCTACCACGCCCGGAACCTCTTCGAACTCGTCCGCGAGGACGCCATCGACGCCGCCGTCGTCGACCTGATCCCGACCGGCGGGCTGCTGGCGACGAAGAAGGCGATGGGACTGGTCGACGACGCCAACGTCTCCGTTGCGCACCACTCCAGTTTCGATCTCGGGATCAAGACCGCCGCGGTTCTCCAGTTGGTCGCTGCGTCGCCCGCGATGAACCTGCCGCCCGACCGGGTCAACTACGCGCTCGCCGACGACGTGATCGAGGACCGCTTCGCGGTGACCGACGGGCGGATGTCGGTCCCTGACGGCCCGGGGCTGGGTGTCACCGTCGACGAGGCGAAGCTCGACGAGCACCGGGTAGAGAGCGGCGAGGGGATCAGCTACGACGTCTCACTGTGACGGCGGAGCGACGCCTACTCCAGCCACACCCAGGAATCGAGAAAGATCACGGCCCCTCCTGACGCTCCTGGCTACCCCAGGCGCGTTTTGACTCGCGCCGCATCGCTGCAAGATCCACGTCGCGGTCGGTAAGTCGCTCCCGGATCTCCTTTGGAACCGTGACCTGTCCCTTACTGGTGATCGTCGCGTCTTCAGTAATTCTCATAGTTTTACTCACATTTTGGTTCCTTACTACATATTTTTTCCTTACCCGGGAGACAGCACAC
This sequence comes from Halobacteriales archaeon QH_10_65_19, assembly GCA_003022085.1. The sequence goes on from PXQK01000079.1 coordinate 2,740, forward strand.
ACCTTTTCTACAGTGCCACGAGTACAGTCGTGCATGACACAGTACGATTCGGTGCTGCTGGCGGAGATGACGTGGCCGGAAGTCCAGGAAGAGCTCGACAGCGGCGTCCGGACGGCCATCGTCGCGGTCGGATCGATCGAACAGCACGGCCCACACCTGCCCCTGCGGATGGACACCCTCGCCGGCGACGAGGTGTCGCGCCGGATCGCCGACCGCCTCGGCGACGCGTTCGCCGCGCCGACGATCCGTCCCGGCTGTTCGGGCCACCACATGGATTTCCCGGGGACGATCACGATCCCCGCCGAGACGCTGATGGACACGATCCGCGGGTACTGCCAGTCGCTCGACAGCCACGGCTTCGAACACATCGTGCTTGTCCCGACACACGGCGGGAACTTCGCGCCCACGAACACCGTCGCGCCCGAGGTCGCCCGCGAGGTCGACGCGAACGTGATCGCGCTGGCGGATCTCGACGAGTACATGGGGCTGCTCAACGAGGGTCTGCAGGCAGCCGACATCGACTACGACGAGCCGGTCAGCCACGCCGGCGCGACCGAAACGTCGGTGGTACTGGCCGCCGAGGAGGACCTCGTCCGGACCGACGAGTACGAGCCAGGCCACGAGGGCCCGGTGTCGACTGCTCGCCTGCTCAGCGACGGGTTCGCGGCAGTGACCGACAACGGCGTCCTCGGCAACCCGACACACGCTACTGCCGAGGCGGGCGAGAAGATGCTCGAGCTGGTTGCCGAGGAGTACGCCGACCAGATCAGGGCCGAGCGCGACGCCGTGTGAATAACGCTTTTCCCCGCGCCACGTTGCTCTCTGGTATGTACTTCGACGAGATGGATCCCGACAAGATGGACGTCGGCAACTTTTACGAGGCGACTGCCGCAGGGACGACAGACCTCTACTACGTCGACACCGGGCTGTACGACACACCCGGCTACGGTTCGATCTACGTGCTGGACAGCGAGCGGCCGGCGGTCGTCGAGACCGGCACCGGCCACCGGTCGGAGCTGATCGTCGACGCCGTCGAGCACGTCGGGATCGATCCGGAAGCCATGGAAGTGATCGCTGTCACGCACGTCCACCTCGACCACGCGGGTGGCGCGGGCTACCTCCTCGAGGAGTTTCCCGACGCCGACGTCTACCTCTACAAGGATGGCGCGCAGTTCCTGACGGACCCAAAGCGGATCTGGGAGGGGACGAAGGCCGTCGTCGGCGACCGAATCGAGTACTACGCCGAACCGAAGCCGATCCCCGAGGATCGTCTCGTGGCGCTCGCCGACGGCGGGATCCTCGACCTCGGGGATCACGAACTCCGCGTCCACCACGCGCCGGGGCACGCCTTCCACCAGGCAGTCTTCTACGACCCGGCGAACGACGGCGTCTTCACCGCCGACGCCGCGGGGATACAGAGCCCGACCGCCGGCGGTCTCCGCCAGACGACGCCCCCGCCCGGCTTCGACCTGGAGGAGTGCTTGGACGACGTCGAGATGCTCGTGGGACTCGACCCGGCTGCGCTGTACTACAGCCACTTCGGGGACTACGAGACCGGCGACCTGCTCGAACAGTACGCCGACCTGCTCGAGTCCTGGGTCGGCCGCGTCGAGCAAAAGCGCGCGGAACTGGGCGACGACGGGGCGGTCGCCGACTACTTCGCCGACGAAGCCGGGGAGACGGGACACTGGGGCTCCGGGCACGCTCGCCAGGAGGAACGGATGAACGTCCAGGGCGTCCTCGGCTACCTCGACGAGCGTGAGATCGACGGCGAGTAGGGAGTTACTGTTCCGGTTCGTCGCCCACCCAGGGTGTCTCCTCGCCCTGCCCGCTGGTCTTGTACGTACCCTGTGCAATGGCAACCGGTTCACCGTCCCCGTCTTCGACGTCGACGTGGACCAGCGAGAGGCTGGAGCCGTGGCGGACCACGTCGGCGGTCGCGTACAGATCCGATGTCCCCGGTGCGAGGTAGTCAATCCGCATGTCGACGGTCGGGCAGACATCCATCACCAGCGACATGACCGCGGCACCGCCGGCGGTGTCGGCCAGTGCGTAGGTTACGCCGCCGTGCACGACCGATCCGTGCTGACTCGATCTGAGCGAGTCGTCGAACTGCAGGCTGGCTTCGGCGTGGCCGTCGCTCGCCCGGGTGACCTCGATTCCGAGCAGTTCGACAAACGGTGTCCCGTTGAACAGGTCGACGATATCCATGTCCGTCCGAACGGGGTACAGCCGGAAAAAGAGCAAGAAACAGCCACAAACGGGGACGGCGTGTCCGGCGACGCTATGCCAGGTGGAACTCGATGGCAGCGCCCTGGCCAAAGCCGACACACTCGGTCGCGAGGCCGAGGTCGGCGCCGCGGCGCTGCATCTCGTGGACGAGCGTCACCGGCAGGCGCGCGCCGCTGGCACCCAGCGGGTGCCCGATGGCGATCGCACCGCCGTTGACGTTGAAGATGTCGTCGTCGAAGCCGAGTTGGCGCTGGGAGTACAGCGTCTGGCTGGCGAACGCCTCGTTTAGCTCGACGAGGTCGTACTCGTCGGGGTCGCGGCCGGTGCGGTCACAGAGACCACGGACCGCCGGCACGGGGCCGACGCCCATGACCGTCGGGTCGACGCCGGCGACGTTATGGTCGCCGATCTCGGCCATGATACCGAGGCCGTGCTCCTCGGCGAACGCACGACTCGTGATCGTCAGCCCCGACGCGCCGTCGGAGATCTGGGAGGCGTTGCCCGGCGTGACGGTGCCGTCGGATCTGAACACCGTCGGCAGGTCGGCGAGCTTCTCGGGGGTTGTGTCCGGACGGATCCCCTCGTCCTCCGCGACGAGACCGTCCTCGGTTTCGATCGGCACGATCTCCTCGGCGAACCGGCCGGACTCGGTCGCCTCGGCGGCGCGCTGCTGGCTCCGGGCGGCGTACTCGTCCTGTTCCTCCCGGCTGACGCCGTACTCCTCGGCGACCTTCTCCGCGGTCATCCCCATCTGGAACTCTGCGACGTTGTAGTGGTCGTTCAGTCCCGGGTGGGCGTTGTGCGTGTTCGCGCCCATCTCGACGCGGCTCATCGACTCCATCCCGCCCACGATAAGACAGTCGCGCTGGCCCGCGGCGACGGCGTCGGCGGCCCGCATCACGGCCTCGGCGGAGGAGGCACACCACCGGTTGATCGTGGCTGCCGGCGTCGACTCACCGAGGTCCGACAGCAGTGCGATCACCCGCGCGACGTTGTTCCCCTGCTCGCCGCGCTGCTGGGCACAGCCCCACAGCAGATCGTCGACCTGGCCGCCGGTGAGGCCGGTCCGGTCGAGCATCTCGTCGATCAGCGGGATCGAGAGGTCCTCGCTCCGGACGTCGGCGAAGACGCCGTCCTCTTTCCCCTGTGGCGTTCGGACTGCTTCGACGATGACTGGCGTGTTCGATGTCATGACACCCTGTTTGCCGCTGTTCCTGTTAAAGCCAGTGAAACACCCAACAACGTGTCACAGGGTCGTGCGTGACTCTGTACCGCCCGGCTGGAACAGATTGGGAGTCTCGGACATTCGTTCTAGTTCTGGCTCTCAAAAGAATAGCTGTATAGCCTATAATCCAATATATTTATACATCATTGGGTAATACCCTATAATAGGGATGGCAGATGGTGACGTTCTGGT
>PXQK01000080.1 GCA_003022085.1 Halobacteriales archaeon QH_10_65_19
CGAAGGAGGCCTTCGAGAGAAAGTCGGAGGGCCGCCGGCGGGCCTCGATTGCCTCGACGGCGAGTTCGCCCGCCTCCGCCGCTACCTCGTGGCGGTCCTCGTCCTCCGCGGGGGGCGACGCCGAGCCCAGCGGCGCGAACCCCAGCGCCTCCGAGATGGACGCCATCGTGTTCGCAGTGAACATCCCGCCACAGGAGCCCGCGCCCGGACAGGCGTTCCGCTCCATCTCCTCGAGTTCGTCCTCGCTCATCTCGCCCTGGGCGACCGCGCCGATGCCCTCGAAGACGTTCTGGATGGTGATCTCGCGGCCGCCGTGTTCGCCGGGCATGATCGACCCGCCGTAGAGGAACACGCTCGGCAGGTCCGTCCGGATCGCGGCCATCATCATCCCCGGCATGTTCTTGTCACAGCCGCCGATCGTCACCAGGCCGTCGATGCGCTCGCCGAAGGCCACGAGTTCGACCGAGTCGGCGATGATCTCCCGCGAGATCAGCGACGCACGCATCCCCTCCGTGCCCATGGAGATGGCGTCAGAGATGGTGATCGTCCCGAACTCGATCGGCATCCCGCCGGTCTCGTCGACCGCGTCGTACGCCGACTCCGCGACGTCGTTGAGGTGGACGTTGCAGGGTGTGATGTCCGCGGCCGGGTTGGCGATGCCGACCATCGGCGAGGACAGGTCTTCGTCGTCGTACCCCATCGCTCGGAACATCGCCCGGTGGGGCGCGCGGCCAACTCCTTCGGTCACCTCGTTGCTCGGCAGCTCCGGGTCCTTCTCGCGCTCGACCCGTTCGGTGGGTTGCTGGCTCATGACTCTGGTGAGAAGCCGACTGTACTTAACTTGCCGGACGAACGGCAAGAACCGGTAATAGAGATAGAACCGCTACGGTTGTCTTCGGGACACTCCAGCGACGCGTTAGAGTAATCTTCATTGGGAGTGCCGGCAAACCACTGGATATGAGCGAGGAAACGATCTTCACGCGGATCGTCGACGGCGAGATACCCAGCTACACGGTGTACGAGGACGAGACGACCTACGCGTTCCTGGACGCGAACCCACTCGCACCCGGGCACACCCTGGTCATCCCGAAGGAGCCCTACGAACGGCTCGGCGACGTGCCGCCGGACGTGGCCGCCGACGTCTTCGGAAGCATCAGCCGGATCATCCCGGCGGTCGAGGACGCCGTCGACGCTCCCGCGAGCACCGTAGCGGTCAACAACGGCGAGGAAGCCGGACAGGAAGTCCCCCACGTCCACTGGCATATCGTCCCCCGGTTCGAGGACGACGGCGCCCGACCGATCCACGCACTGTTCGACGGTGTCGACCTCGACGAGAACGAGATGCAGGACGTCGCACAGCGCATCCGCAACGCCCAGTTTTGACCTCCTCTCCGCCCTGTAGTAGTTCGGAGAAGTTTGTGAGGGACTGATAGAAGGTGACCCAGCCGTGTTGCAGTCGGGAAGCCCCAGGTCGCTCGATCCATCCGGGGCTCGCTACGGTCCTCGGGCACCGCCGCGTACTCGGCGTACGATCCCTCGCGGAAGTACGTGTCCACGGGGTTGACGCCGGCTGCCTGCTGGCACTGCTGGCAGGTGACGGGCCGGAAAGTGGGGGCGGCAGGCGGCGCGCCGCGTCAGCGAGGAGGGCTCCGGGTGTCAGCCGCCGGGGTCCCCAGGGTCGGGCTCCGCGCCCTCGATTGCGTCGTCAAGCCCGTCCGCGACGGCCTCGTCGATGTGACTCTCGCCCGGCAGCTCCCGGTTGTTGTTGTCGCGCTCCTGTTTTTCAGTGACTTCTTTGTCACCGGTGACGGAGACGAAAATGTCACTGAGCTCTTCCATACGATCGCTGGACTGTGTCTGACTCATCTGTGTCTCTACGTTGTACACCCACTGATATAGGTGGTGTGCCAAACTCGTTAGGTGCCCAAAAACCGCAAGACAACGGCGGATCGAACGGTCAGATTACGTCCCGGTGGCAGGTGCCACAGAGTGTTTCCTCCTTAACGTCGACCTCGCGGACAGTCGGGGAGAAGTTCATCACGCAGCGTTTGTTCTCGCAGTGTTCGAGGCCGAGCGTGTGGCCGATCTCGTGGACGACCTCCTTGCGCACCCGGTTGGAGAAGATCTCGTCGGCCGAGCGGTTCGAGAACCCGCCGTCGGACGAGGTCCGGAGGCGGTAGGTCGAGATCACGCTGCCGCTTCCGCCGAGGTAGGCGAGACCGAACACGTAGTTGCGACGGTGGTAGAACAGGTCTTTAGGTGTGATCGCGATGTTCTTGGTGCCAGTCCCGACGCGCTTGGCCAGGTCGATGAACTCTTCGGCGCGGTGCTGCTCCCGGGATGTATCGTACGAGTCGGAGGGGATCGGCTCGGCGTCGTGAACGGTGACGTCAGAGTCGTACACCGACCGCAGGCCGGAGGAGGCCTGCCGCTTGACGACCGGGTCGACGTCCCCAACTGGCACGATGTCGACGTGCATACACGCCTATATACGATCCATCGCATAAAAACCTGCGTGCACAATGTCACGCGTGACGCACTCGTCAGTCGTCTGTCTGACTACGGGCGCGTCGTCGAGATCGGAATCGGTCGCCGGACAGGCGTCGCCCGTGCGCTGGCAGCGGCCGGGCTCTCGGTCGTTGCAACCGACGTCTGCGAGCGTTCCGTCCCGCCGGGAGTGCGGTCTGTCGTCGTCGACGACATCACAGATCCGGATCGGTCGGTGTACGCGGAGGCGGACGCGCTGTACGCGCGGAACCTCCCGCCGGAGCTACAGCGGCCGGCACTGTCGCTGGCGCGCGACGTCGGCGCGCCGCTGTTGTTCACGACACTCGGGGCCGACCCCGCGGTCGTCCCGGCCTCGCGCGAGCCGATCCCTCGCGGGACCCTGTACGTCGGTGATCCACAACGGGTTTGAGCGTCGAGTCCGTGCTGGCCGCTAATGAACGTCGACGCAGTCGTACTGGACGTTGACGGCGTCCTCGTGGACGTCGCCAACTCCTACAGGCGTGCGATCGTCGAGACGCTCGACCACGTCTACGGCGAGACGATCGACCGCGACGCGGTCCAGCAGTTCAAGAACGCAGGCGGGTTCAACAACGACTGGGAGCTGACCGACGCGGCGGCACTGTACCTGCTCGGGAGACGGCAGGGGCTCACACTCTCGATCGACCAGTTCACCGATACAATCGGGGCGACCGGCGGGGGGCTCGCCGCCGCGAGGGCCGTGCTCGCCGAGGAGCTGACGCCAGCCGACCGCGAGCGCGTGTTCGCGACCTGGGATGCCGACCGGCTGCGCGCCGTCTTCCAGCAGCTGTACCTCGGGAGCGAGCGGTACCGCGACATCGAGGGGGCGGAGCCCGATCTCGACGCGCCCGGCTACATCCACGACGAGCCGGTACTGATCGAGGAGGAGACGATCGACGCGCTGACCGACCGGTTCGCGGTCGGCGTCCTGACCGGCCGACCAGCGGCGGAAGCCGACACCGCTCTCGACCGCGCTGGCCTCGACGTGCCCCACGAGCACCGGTTCACGATGGACGACTGGGAGGGTGGCAAGCCGGATCCGGAGGCGCTGTGTACCCTTGCCGACCGGTTCGGCGCCGGGTCGGTCGCGTACGCCGGCGACACGCTCGACGACGTTCGGACGGCACTCAACGCTGCCGACGCCGACGCCCGCACCTACTACGGGATCGGTGTGCTCACCGGTGGCCTCTCCGGCGACCGTGGCCGTGAACTCTACAACGAGGTCGGTGCCACTGCTGTCCTGGACTCGGTCAACGAGCTGCCGGAGCTACTGGAGTGAGCCGCTGTTGGACTTCTCGCCACATTGTTCGACAGTCGAACGCCTCTTTCGGGTGTTTGTAGGAATCCCAGGTCACGTACTCGGTGATTTCGTCGACGTGCGGTGTGTCGGTGTGGATGTGCTGGTACGGTTCGTAGGGATCGACCGTACGAGGCCGTCTCCGGCTCGCTACCGGTGATCGTACACACGCTGGACTTTGCCGACCTCGGTGCGGGCGACCGAGCCAGGTGCGACCAATTGGAGGTTGTCCGGGGTGAACGCGAGAACGTTTTCGAGGCGTTTCTGGATGGTGTCGTGGAGCTCCTCCTCGTCGCCGTCGAACTCATCGTCCATCTCGACGGTGAGTTCCATCACATCGAGGTTGTCCCGCTCGTAGAGGTCGATCCGGTAGTACGGCGCGACGCCGTCGATATCGAGCACAACGTGTTCGACCTCGCTCGGGTAGAGGTTGACCCCACGGACGATCAGCAGGTCGTCGGTGCGGCCGGTGACGTTGTCCATCCGGACCACCGTCCGGCCACACTCACACTCGTCGTAGTACAGTGTCGTCAGGTCGCCGGTGCGGTACCGAAACACCGGGAGTGCCTCCTTGCTCAGTGTCGTCAACACGAGCTCACCCTCCTCGCCCTCCTCGACCGGTTCGCCGGTCGCCGGGTCGACGACCTCCGGGTAGAAGCGGTCCTCCCAGACGTGCAGGCCGTTTTTCGCCTCCACGCACTCGATCGAGACGCCAGGACCGACGATCTCCGAGAGGCCGTAGAGGTCGATCCCGTTCGTGTCCAGGCGCTCCTCGATCTCCTCGCGCATGGGGTCGGTACAGGGTTCCGCGCCGAACACGACCGTCGAGACCGGCAGGTCGCGGGGATCGTGGCCCATCTCCTCGGCGGTTTCCGCGAAGTACAGCGCGTAGGAGGGCGTGCAGGCGAGGACGTCGCTGTCGAGGTCGACCATCAGCTCGACCTGGCGCTGGGTCTGCCCGCCGCCGATCGGTATGACCGTACACCCCAGTTCCTCGGCGCCCTGGTGTAACCCCAGCCCGCCGGTGAACAGGCCGTAGCCGTAGGCGTTCTGGACGGTTTCGCCCGGCTCGACGCCGCTCGCCGCCAGCGACCGGGCCATCACCTCGCTCCAGACGTCGATGTCCTCCTGGGTGTAGGCGGCGATCTTGGGCTTGCCCGTCGTCCCGGAGGACGCGTGGATCCGCCGTACGTCCTCGTGATCGACGGCGAAGAGACCGTCCGGGTACTCGTCGCGGAAGTCCTCTTTGGTGGTCACCGGGAGCTTCGTCACGTCCTCGACACTCTCGATGTCCGCCGGCTCGACCCCCTTCTCGTCCATCCTGTCGCGGTAGAACGGGACATTCTTGTAGGCGTTCTCGACGGTCGTCCGGAGCCGCTCGGCCTGGAGTTCGCGGATCTCCGCTCTGTTGGCCGCCTCGATCGGTTTCTGTGCCATAGCTTACCCGTGTGATTGCGCCACAATCCTCAAAACGATTCTGGTGTCTCTACTTCCGGTCACGCAGGCGGGGGCCACAGCGTGCTCGTCGAGGTACTCGGGCAGGAAACTCTCCCCCGTCTCGGGGGCAATCAGCTTTCGGCAGCCCAGCGCGAAAGCACCGGCCCGGCGTCGTCGACCGACTCGACGGCGATTCCCGCGTGGTCGACGCGGATCGGAGTGTCGTGGCCCGGCGAGTCCTGGCCCGGCGAGTCGTGGCCCGACGAGTCCTGGCCCGGCGTGTCGCCTTCTCGCCGGTTGTCGCGTCCGGCGTCCCCGGTCACACGCTCACCCCCAGGTACCGATCCAGCACCCGCTGGCTGTTCTCAAGCTCCGTGGAGGTACCCTCCCAGACGATCTCCCCCTGGTTGATGACGTAGTTGCGGTCCGCGAGATCGAGCCCGACCTGGACGTTCTGCTCGACGAGCAGGACAGTGATCCCGCGGTCGTTGAGGTCGGCGATGATCCCCACTACGTCCTCGACGATGTAAGGTGCTAGCCCCTCGGTCGGTTCGTCCAGAAGCATGAGGTCCGCGCCGGCGACAAGCGCCCGGGCGATGGCGAGCATCTGCTGTTCGCCGCCCGACAGCGACGAGCCGTCATTGTCGGTCCGGCCCTCGAGGTTCTCGAACATGCCCAGCGCCTCGTCGACCGAAACAGAGTGGGCGCCGTCGGAGCCGCCGTGCTCCGCCAGCCGGAGGTTCTCCAGAACGGTCAACTCGGGGAAGATCTGGCGCTCTTCCGGAACGAGCGAGACGCCGCGTACGGCTGTCCCGGTCGCGTCTACCGTCGAGATATCCTCGCCGCGGTACCACACCGACCCGGTGGTCGGGTGCAGGATCCCGTTGATCGTCCGGAGTGTCGTCGTCTTGCCCGCGCCGTTGCGCCCGACGAGCGAGACGACCTCTCCCTTCTCGACGTGCATCGAGAGGTCACGTAACACCTGGGTCTCGCCGTACCCCGCGTCGACGTCCTCGATCGAGAGAAGCGGGCGATCCTCGTTTTGCCTTCCCGGAGATGTCGTGTTATCGCTCATCAGGTCATCCCCCCCAGGTAGGCGTCGCGGACGTCCTGATCGGCCGCGATGTCGTCGGGCGTGCCCTCCGAGAGCACCTCGCCGCGGTGCAGTACTGTTATGCGGTCCGAGAGGTCCATCACGAGTTCGATATCGTGCTCGACGAGGACCAGCGTCTGGTCGACGAGCACCTCCTCGATCAGGTCGATCGTGTTGTGGGTCTCCTCCGGGCTCATCCCGGCGGTGGGCTCGTCGAACAGCACCAGTTCGGGTTCGGTCGCGAGGACGACCCCGATCTCTAGTCGGCGTTTATCGCCGTAGGGCAGCGACGCCGCCTGCTCGTCCGCCGCTCCGGCGAGGCCGATCCGGTCGAGTATCCGGTCGGTGTCCGCGTTGATACCTTTGTACCGGTCGGTCGGCCGGAACAGCGCCTCCCTGAGGCCGTACTCGTCGCAGTGGAGCGCCTGTGCCGCCAGCCGGACGTTCTCGCGGACTGTTAGACCGTCGAAAATATTCGATATCTGGAACGATCGGGCCATCCCCCGTCGGATGCGCTCCTGTGGCGGCAGGTCCGTGATCGCCTCGCCGTCGAAGTAGACGGCGCCACCAGTGACGGGGAGTGCGCCGGAGATCAGGTCGAACAGCGTCGTTTTGCCGGCGCCGTTCGGGCCGATGATGCTCCGGAACTCGCCGCGTTCGACAGAGACGGTAACGTCGTCGATAGCGGCGAAGTTGCCGAACTCCTTGCGGACGTTCTCGGTCCGGAGGATCGCCTCCCCGTCGGTCGGTTCGTCGGCAGCCGTCCGGTCGCCGTGCGTCTCGGCTCCCATCAGTCGTCACCTCCCCGTTCCGGGCTCTCGACGGGAGACGCTCCCCGGCGGTAGCCGTCAATGAGCCCCCGGACCTTCTCGGGGACGGAGATCAGCCCGCGCGGGAGGTAGATGACAAACAGCCGAGGAGGTTGTCCTGGATCAGGTGCTCTAGCCCGAAGAAGGCGAAGGCGCCGACGATGGGCCCGAACAGCGTCCCCAGCCCGCCGAGAACGACGATCACGATGACCTCGCCGGACTTGAACCAGTCGGCGGCGGCCGGCGAGACGCCCACGGAGTTGAACGTGAACAGGACGCCCGCCATGGTGGCGAACGCGCCGCTGATCGTGAACGCCCGCCGCTTGTAGACCGTCGGGTTGTAGCCCAGAAAGCGGACGCGCTCCTCGTTCTCGCGGATCCCCTTCAGCACTGCGCCGAACGGCGAGTTGATGATCCGGCGGGCGAGGAGAAACGAGCCGACAAGCGTCCCCAGGACCACGTAATAAAAGAGGAGGTCGCCGGTCAGCGTCACCGGCCCGAGAAAGACGCCGACCTCGTCGAGGCGCACGCCGACGCCGCCGATCCCGTAGTACTGGGAGATGCCAAAGAGTCCCTCGGAGCCGCCCGTGATCTGGACGCCCTGGAGGTCCTCGGGACGACAGACCGGGACCGTCTCGCAGAAGCCGACGGCCCACCGGTCGATCCGGGTGAGGCTGCTGTGAAACAGCTCGGCGAAGGCCAGGGTGATCATCGCGAAGTAGACACCGTGGACGCGTATCGAAAGGTAGCCGACAACCCAGGCGACGCCCGCGCCGACGAACACGGCGACGAACGCAGCCACGAACGCGGATTCAGTCAGGTTCATCAGGATCGTCGCCGAGACGTACGCCCCGAGACCCCAGAACAGGGCGTGTCCCAGCGAGACGAGGCCGGTGTACCCCATCACGAAGTCCAGCGCAAGCGCGAACAGTCCCCAGATCAGGATCCGGATCACCAGGCCCTCGACGAGCGACGACCCGATCAGCGTCCCGGACAGCAGGGGTAGCACGGCGAGCAGCCCGACCATCCCCAGGCCGAGCGCGAACCGCTGGTCCGACCTGAGCAGGCTGCGGTCCGATCCAACCAGCAGGTCGCCGCTCTCCTCCTCGAACTCGGTTCCGAACAGCCCCTTGGGGCGGACCAGTAACACGCCGATCATCAGCACGAAGATGATCATCCCTTCGAGCTGGGGGAAGATGCGCGGGACGAGCAACCAGTCCAGTTCCGGTATCCCCGGCCGGATGATCGACTCTTGGAGGATACCGACGCCGAGACCGCCGAGAACGGCGCCCCTGAAACTCCCCAGCCCGCCGAGGACGACAATGACGAACGCCGTGATGATAATGTCCGAGCCCATCCCGGTGGACACGCCCGAGCGGCCGGCCAGGACGATCCCCGCGACGGCCGCAAGGGCCGCGCCGATCCCGAACACGAGGGTGTAGTACCGGTCGACGTCGATCCCGAGGTTCCGGACCATCCGGCGGTCTTGTGCCCCTGCCCGGACGATCAGGCCGTACCTGGTGTGGTTGAGTGCGGCCCAGACGGCGAGCGTGATCCCGCCGCCGAACGCGATGATGAAAAACGCGTAGCGGCTGAACGTCGTGCCGGCGACCTCGAACGTGCCGGAGATGAGCTCCGGCCGGGAGAGCACCTGCGGCTGTGGTCCCCAGCCGATGATGATGAGGTCGTTTATGAGCAACACAAGGCCGAACGTCAGCAGGATGTGGTACAGCGGGTTCCGGTCGTACAGCGGGCGCACGGTGAACCGTTCGATCGCCACCCCGACCACGCCGACCAGCAGCGGCGCGATCAACAGCGCCACATAAAACCCCGCCCCGCCGCCGATGGGGGCGGAGACGGACAGTGCGAAGTACGCTCCCAGCGCGTACAGCTCCCCGTGGGCGAAGTTGATGACGTACATCACGCCGAAGATGACCGACAGACCAGCGGCTATCAGCGCGTACCCCATCCCCACCGTCAGCCCGTCCAACAGCTGCTGTATTCCGATGACCATCTAGTGGACTACAGGTTACAGTCGGTTTCCTCACATGGCGGCTGAGCCTCCTCGCCGTCCAGCCGCGTCAGAATGTCGACGCCGGCGACCTCGCCCTCCTCGGGGGCGACGTTCTGCCCCATCCACACCGGGTTCGACGCCTGGTGGTCGCACTCCCGGAACGCGACCTCGCCGAATATCGTGTTGTGGGACATGCCCGGGAGCTGGTCTTTGACCACGTCGGGGTCGCGCGATCCGGCAGCCTGGATGCCGTTAGCGACCATCCGGACCGACTCGTAACCGACCCGGGAGAAGTTGTCCGGCAGCTGGTCGAACTCGTTCTGGTAGGCCTCGACGAACGACTGGTTGTCACCCGTCTCGATGCTCGGGACGTAGCGCGTCCCGCTGTAGATGTCGTAGGCCGCTGTCCCGGCACCGCCGCGGACCACCGCAAACGACGCCGTTGTGGTGACGATCGGGATCTCGTCTTTCAGCCCGCGCTCGGCGGCCTGGACCAGGAACCGTATCAGGTGGCCGCCCGTCGCGCCCACAACCAGCGCGTCGGCCTGGTCGGTGTTCTCCTGGATCTGCGTGATCACCGACTCGAAGCTCTGGGCGTTCAGGTCCGATGCCGTCGACCCCACCTCCTCGTAGCCGTCGCTGAGGCGCTGCATCCGCCTGTCGACCTCCTCCTTGACAGACTGGCCGTACGCGTAGTCGGCGATCTGGTAGTGGATCTTGTCGCCGAGGTTCTCGACCATCCACTGTGTCATCACCTCCGCGATCTGGGCGGTGTTGCTCTCGAACCGGAACACGTACTCGTTACAGTTGCTCCCCGTAATCGAGACGGCGGCCGCCCCCGGCGTGTAGATGACCTCGTTCTCGAGCGCGACCTCGTTGATCGCCAGCGCGACCGAACTCGAGATCGCCCCCGTCAGGAACTGCGCGTCGTCCTGGTCGATCGCCTGCTGTGCCGCCTGTGTCCCGTCCTCCGGGTTCAGCTGCGTGTCGTACTCGTGGGTCGCGAACTCGAAGTCGTACTCGTCGCTCCCGTTGACCTGCTGGATCCCCAGCGTCTCGCCCCGGTTCCGTTCCTCGGCGAGTGCCGCGAAGTCGCCCGTGAACGGCTCCAGAACGCCGATGTGGACCTCGTCGAAATCCAACCCGCCGCCGGTATCACCGTTCTCGTCACCGTTGTCGTCGTCCACACCCCCGACACACCCGGCGAGACCCACCAGCCCGGCTGCGCCACCTGCTGTGACTGTTTTAAGAAAAGTGCGCCTGCTTTCATGCGCGTTGGTGTCACGACGCATACCCCGTAATCACGGCCACCTGCTATAAATTGTGTGTTTTATATATAGCGGTTTTATCAGTACTTCCGGTCCCCTGTCGACGGACCAGTACTGATACTGACGGACGAAAATTTGCCGGATTTTCGCCTGCCAGTATGAACCATCACTGTGACGTGTTCGTACAACCGTACCGCCGGCTGCAGGTGGGGAGTTTTTATCAGGGAGCGCACCCAGAGACCCTGCATGGCTCTGTTGAGATCACTGGCCAGGCTGGCAGTGTTCCTCGCGGTCGTCGGCGTCACAGTCGCCGGCGGCTGGGCGTTGCTCGTTGAGTTCCCGGCGTCGACCCGCGAGCTACTCGGAATCGTCTTCCTGCTGGCGCTGGTTCCGGTGTTCGTCCGGGTGGCGAGCAGTGTCGCGAGCAGCGTTGCCCCGGGGTACAACGTCGCCGAGGTGAGCGTCACCGGCCCGATCTCGCGCTCGGAGGGCGGGAGCCCGCTCGCGTCGGGGCCGATCGGCACCGCAGCCGACAGGCTGGTCGAACAGATCGAGCGGGCCGACGACGACAGCAGCGTGCAGGCACTGCTGGTCCACCTGAACACGCCGGGCGGCGAGATTGTCCCGAGCGAGGATATCAAGCTCGCCGCCGAGCGCTTCGACGGGCCGACAGTCGCCTACGCCACGGACACCTGTGCAAGCGGCGGGTACGAAATCGCGAGCGGCTGTGACGAGATCTGGGCCCGCAACGGGAGTATCGTCGGCTCGATCGGCGTCATCGGCTCGCGGGTGAACGCCGCCGACCTCGCGGATCGGCTCGGCGTCGAGTACGAACAGCTCACGGCCGGGGAGTACAAGGACGCAGGGACACCGCTGAAAGAGCTCGAGGAAGACGAACGCGAGTACCTACAGGGGATTGTTGACGACTACTACATCCAGTTCGTCGAGAACGTTGCCACACGCCGGGAGCTTGAACCCGAGGACATCGAGGAGACGGAAGCCCGCGTGTACCTCGGCGAGGAGGCCGCCGAGATCGGTCTCGTCGACGAACTCGGCACCCGCACAGACGTCCGAGAGCGGCTGGAGGACGAGCTGGGAACGCCGGTGACGGTCAGGCGGTTCGAGCCGCAGTACAGTCTGACAGACCGTCTCGGCCGCGGGTCACAGCGGCTCGCCTACGCCTTCGGTGCCGGGATCGCCGGCCGATTCGCCGGCGACGGGAGCGGCTTCAGGCTCCGGTAACCCATCCAGGAGACCGACGTTCCGGTGCCGCCGACAGTTGCCGCCTGCGACGATTCCACCGTCATCGGGAGCGACTTCTACGTGATGGACCGGGTGCATGGGAC
>PXQK01000081.1 GCA_003022085.1 Halobacteriales archaeon QH_10_65_19
AGCCGATGGTACCTTTCGACGGTACGCTCACCAGCTCAACACATACTAAAAATCCTGTATGTAATAAATTCTACTCAGATATTCACGCGTATCACCCGAATCAAGCGTACTTATGGGTTTCCTCTGGTTGGGACGTCATAGGGTCGTGCGTGACTCTGTACCGCCCGGCTGGAGCAGATTGGGAGTCTCGGATGCTCTCCCACCGATATTTCGGAGCAATGCTGAAAATAGTCACGCACGACCCTATCAGCCCCAAAGACGTCTGCAGTCGTCACCCGGTGTTCTGCATGCCGGCGGCGATCCCCTTGACAGTCAGGCGGAGTACCTGGTTCTCGAGTTCCGTCCGGTCGTCGTTGCGCAGTAGCCGGACCTGCAGTAGATTGAGCGGGTCGACGTAGGGGTTGCGCCGCTGGAGGCGCTCTCGGAGCCAGGACCGGTCGGCGAGGTGGTCCCGGCCCGTGATCGAGAGCACGAGGTCACAGGTAGTCTCGTACTCGGCGCGTATCCGCGGGAAAAAGCGCTCCCGGAGCTCCGGCTCCGCGAGGTCGGCGTACTCCTCGGCGATGCCCATCTCCGTCCGGGCCAGCGCCAGCGCGGCGTTGTCGAGCATCGTCCGGAAAAACGGCCACTCCGCGTACATCTCCTGGAGCGTCCCGATGTCGCCGCCGTCGTCGAGGTAGGCCTCGAGACCCGCGCCGAGCGAGTACCAGCCGGGGATGATACACCGGGTCTGCGTCCAGGAGAACACCCACGGGATCGCCCGGAGGTCCTCGACGCTGCGGTCGTCGCTCCGGGAGGCCGGCCGGGAGCCGATGTTGAGGTCGCCGATGATCCGTATCGGCGTCGCCTGCTCGAAGTACTCGACGAACCCCTCCGTCTCCAGGAGGTCGCGGTAGGCCTCGCGGCCGGCGTCGGCGGCGGTCTCCATCGCCGCGTGCCACTCGTTGGGGACGCCCGCGGCCGGCTGCCCAAGCGCCTCGTACCTGGCACGCATCTGCGCGTGCAGCATCTGTTCGAGGTTGCGCGCGGCGATGCGCTTGTTGGAGTACTTCTCGTAGATGGCCTCGCCCTGCTCTGTGAACTTCACCTGACCGGTCACTGTCTCCCGGGGCAGCGCCAGCAGGGCGTCGTTCATCGGGCCGCCGCCGCGGGAGATCGATCCCCCGCGGCCGTGGAACAGCCGCATCTCGACGTCGTACTCGTCGGTGATGGCCGCCAGGCGCTTCTGGTTGACGTGCAGGCTCCAGTTCGCACCGAGAAAGCCGTTCTCCTTGTTCGAGTCCGAGTAGCCAAGCATGATCTCCTGGATGTTGTCCCGCGCGTCGAGCGCGCCGGCGTACGCTTCGTTCTCGAACAGCGTCCCCATGATCCGGCGCGCGCCCGACAGCGCTGACTCGGTCTCCAGCAGCGGGACGATGTCCAGCCCCGCGTGGTCCGGGGGGTCTGCGACGCCGGCCTGGTCTGCCAGAAACAGCACCTCCAGCACGTGGCTCGGCTCCTCGCACATCGAGATACAGTAGGTGTCGATCGCCTGAACGCCGTACTCGCGCTGCCAGTCCTCCAGGCAGGCAAAGCGCGTGAGCACCCGCCCGGCCGTCTCCGAGAGCTCCGCTATGTCTGTGAGGTCGAGAACCACGTCGTCCTGCAGAATCGCCTCGGTCAGGAACTCGACACGCTCGTCCTCGTCCATCCCGGCGTAGTCGATCCCCTGCCGGTCGAGCGCCTCCCCGACGGCCGCCGTGTGCTGTTGCTGGTGGTCGCGCAGGTCCAGCCCGGCGAGGATGAACCCGAACGTCTGTGCCTGCCGGCGCAGCGGCTCGACGTACTCGTCGGCGACCCCCGGGACGCCGTTCTCGCGCAGGTCCGCCTCCAGCGCCTCGATGTCGGCGACGAACTCCCCGGCGTCGTGGTACCCGCCTGGACGGACGCCCGAGACGCGGTCCAGCGACTCGCGCACGAGGAGTACGTACTGCCGGTAGGGCTCGTCGGGATAGGTTGACCTGATAGACGTCGCCGCCGACGGCAGGCGGTTCTGCCGGCGCTCGATCCGCTCGGCGAGGCCCTCTCCGACCTCGACCTGGCGCTCGTGCTGGCTCAGCTCGCCGAGGAGTTCCTCCAGACGGTCGCGGTACAGCGAGAGCACGATCTCCCGCTGGCGTGCGAGCGTCTCCTCTGTGATCTCCGGCGTGACGAACGGGTTGCCGTCCCGGTCGCTGCCCGCCCACGAGCGGAACTCGTAGAGCTTCGGGACGTCGATCTCGGCGTCGGTCGCGTCCCCGATGGCGCGGTCGAGCTCGTCGTAGATCTCCGGCACGACGTCGAACAGGACGTTCTCGATGTACCAGTGGACGTTGGCCGCCTCGTCGAGCACGTCGGGACGCCGCTTGCGCACGAAGGCCGTCCCCCAGAACGTCGTGATCTCCGCCTCGAGGTGATCGAGCAGCCCCTCGCGTTCGTGGTCAGTGAGCCGGCGCTCGTCCAGCGCCTGCAGGAGCCCGGCGAGGGTCCGCAGCTTCGATTTGATTGTCTTGCGCCGCGCCTCGGTCGGGTGGGCGGTGAACGTCGGCTCGATCAGGACGTCCTCGAGGACGCGTTCGAGCTCTGCGTCGGTCGCCCCCTGGTCGGCCAGATAGTCGATTGCGTGCTCGATGCTGTCCTCGAGGCGCCCCGCCTGGCGCCCCTCCCTGAGCTGGCGGACCCGCTCGCGCTCCTCGGCCAGGTTCGTGATCGCGAAGTAGGTGCTGAACGCCCGCGCCACCGTCTCCTTGCGCTCCGGATCTGCCGCCGATAGGACCTCCCTGATCGCCTCTCGGGAGTCCCGCTCGTCCGTCCGGTACTCGATTGCAGTCGTCCGGATCTCCTCGATACAGTCGAACTCTGCCTGAGAACTCTGCTCCCTGATCGTCTCGCCCAGCAGGTCAACGACCTCACGAATATCCCGCGAGAGATCCCGCGTATGCAAGTGTGCATCTCCCATACCCGACTCTACGGTTACGCCTATAAAAATGTACGTCTTCGAACAATTGTATCGAACAAACGCCACAAATCCGGTTTCCTGAACGGTCCCGGGACGCTGGCATTGCGACGGATATTATAACCCCAGGGCCTGTTGTGCACGTACATGTCACACCAGCAGCCGGACGGCGGACGCTACGGGGCGTTCGCCGACGCGGCACGCGAGTACGGAGTCGATCCCAGGCGGGTGTCACTCGAGGAGTTGCCGGGCGCGATTGAGGAAGCAGTCGTCATCCCCGCGGTCGGGACGCCACTGCCGTGGAACGGTGCCTCCCTGCCGGAGCGCGTGACGACGAACCCGACGCCGGCAGATCTGGAGTCGGCGGCGACCGGCGTCACGGCCGCGTCGCTGGCGGTTGCGTCCTACGGGAGCGTCGTGCTCCGGGCCGACGAACACGGGAGCGAGCCGGTCAGCCTGTTTACCGACCGGCACGTCGCCGTGCTCCACGAGGACGACATCGCGCCGGACATGGAGGCAGCCTTCGAGTGGTTCGGGGAGACGTTCCGGGAGACGCGGGGCTCGGCGATCGTCGCGACCGGGCCGTCCGCAACCGCCGACATGGGCTCGCTGGTCCAGGGAGCCCACGGGCCCGAGGAGGTGGAGGTGTTGGTCGTCTCGTGAGCTCCGAGCGCGAGTCGAAAGCCGACCACATCCGGCAGATCCTGTCGACCGAGGGTGACGCCGTCGCCGCGAACACGCGCGGCTTCAACAAGGGCCGCTACGAGTCGGTGGGCAAGCTCGACGACTACGAGAGCCTCACAGACGAGGCGCGGGCGATCAAGGAGGACGCCATCGAGCGGCTGCCGGAGCTGATCGACGAAGTGGCCGCGACCGTCGAGGAGAACGGCGGCACCGTCTACGTCGCGGCAGACGCGGCCGACGCCAACCGGTACATCGCCGGCGTCTGTGACGACGCAGACGCCGACCGCCTCGTCAAGAGCAAGTCGATGACAAGCGAGGAGATCGAGGTCAACGAGCACCTCGAACAGGGGGGCGTTGACGTCGTCGAGACGGATCTCGGCGAGTGGGTGCTCCAGATCGCCGACGAGGCACCCAGCCACATCGTCGCGCCGGCGATCCACAAGTCCCGCGAGGAGATCGCCGCCCTGTTCAACGAGTACTTCGAACCCGACGAGCCACTGGAAACGGCGGAGGAGCTGACGGCCTTCGCCCGGGAGCGACTGGGCGATCAGATCCGGGACGCCGACGTTGGCATGACCGGCGCGAACTTCGTCACGGCCGACTCGGGCACGATCGCGCTGGTCACGAGCGAGGGCAACGCACGCAAGACGGTGGCGGTCCCCGACACGCACGTCGCCGTCGCTGGCGTCGAGAAGATCGTTCCCACCGTCGAAGATCTCCAGCCGTTCGTTGAACTCATCGGGCGCTCGGGCACCGGCCAGGACATCACCAGCTACATCTCGCTGTTCACGCCGCCGATGGACTCGCCGACGGTCGACTTCGACGAGCCGGAGACGCCGATCGGCGGCGACGGGACCGACCGGAAGTTCCACCTCGTGTTGATCGACAACGGACGGCTGGCGATGCGCGAGGACGAGGAGCTCAGGGAGACGCTGTACTGTATCCGGTGCTCGGCGTGTGCGAACACGTGTGCGAACTTCCAGTCGGTCGGCGGGCACGCTTTCGGCGGCGAGACCTACTCCGGCGGCATCGCGACCGGCTGGGAGGCCGGCGTCCACGGGCTGGATGCCGCCGGGGAGTTCAACGACCTCTGTACCGGCTGTTCGCGCTGTGTCGAGGCCTGTCCCGTCGGGATCGACATCCCCTGGATCAACACGGTCGTCCGCGACCGGATCAACGACGGGGAGGGCGAGTTCGAGTTCCTGGTCGACGGCCTCACGCCGGACGCCGAGACCGACGGCCCCGGCCTCCAGAAACGGCTGTTTGGCAACTTCGAGACGCTGGCGAAGACCGGCAGCGCGTTCGCGCCGCTCTCGAACTGGATTGCGAACGCGGCCCCGACTGCGGCGCTCCTCGAGCGGGTCGCCGGTGTCGCCCGCGAGCGGGACCTGCCTGCCTTCCAGCGGACGACGCTGGTCGACTGGGCCGAAAAGCGCGACCGGATCCCGCCCGCCGATCCCGACCGGAAAGTGGTGCTGTACCCCGACCTCTACACCAACTACGTCGACGTCGAGCGCGGCACGGCAGCCGTCCGGACGCTCGAAGCACTCGGCACAGAGGTGCTCGTCCCGCCGGTGCCGGGCACGGGCCGCGCGCCGCTCTCACAGGGCATGATCGACACCGCCCGCGCCAAGGCCGCGGGGGTTTCGGACGAACTCGGGCCGTACGTCGAGGCGGGCTACGACGTGGTTGTCATCGAGCCCAGCGACCTCGCGATGTTCCGCGAGGACTACCGGCGGCTCCTGCCCGAGGAGAGGTTCGAGGCGCTCGCGGAGAACAGCTACGAGGTGATCGAGTACGTGTTCGGCCTGCTGGAAAACGGCACAGACGCCGACGCGCTGGACGTCGCGAGTGATGACGAACCCGACAACGTCGGCGCCGATGCGACGGTCGCGTACCACAGCCACTGCCAGCAGCGGACGCTCGGACTCGACACCTACAGCGTCGCGGTCCTCGAACAGTGTGGCTATGACGTCTGGACCAGCGACGCCGAGTGTTGCGGGATGGCCGGCTCCTTCGGCTACAAACAGCAGTACTACGACCTGGCGATGGACGTCGGCTCGAACCTGGCGGCCGGGATCCGCGAGGCCGATGCCGACCACGTCGTCGCCAGCGGCACCTCCTGTACCGACCAGATCGGTGACTTGCTCGACGAGCAGCCCCAGCACGTCGTCGAACTGATCGCACCCGATCGACAGGCGACACGACAGCACCAATGAGTGACACAGCAGACACACGCCAGCCCGATCCGGCAGCTGACTTGCGAAGCAACTACGACTATCAGGGCGAGAACGTCGAGCGCCCGGGAATGCTCGCGGACCTGAGGTCGCTGGTCGACGGCGAGGTCCGGTTCGACACGTACACCCGGAACCTCTACGCGACGGACGCGAGCGCCTACCAGCAGCTCCCTATCGGCGTTGTCGCGCCGACCTCCACCGCGGATGTGCGTGCGGTGATGGAGTACTGTGCCGACAACGACGTCCCGGTGCTCCCGCGCGGCGGCGGAACGAGCCTTGCCGGGCAGGCGGTCAACGAAGCGGTCGTCCTCGATTTCAAAAAGGAGATGAACGCTGTCCTCGATGTCGACCCGGACGCGGGGACGGCCCGCGCCCAGCCTGGGATCACGCTTGCGCGGCTCAACGACCATCTCGAACCCCACGGCCTGAAGTACGCACCCGATCCCGCGTGGGGTGACAAGAGTGTGCTGGGGGGCTGTATCGGCAACAACACGACCGGCGCACACTCGCTGAAGTACGAGAAAGCCGACGGCTACCTCGAAGCGGTCGACGTCGTGCTCGCCGACGGCACGGTGATGACGCTTGGCTGGATGGACGTCGAGGACCTGCACGAGCGCGCCGCCGACGTCGAGGCAAAGCTCGACGACGAGGCGGACGCTGTGGAGGGGGACGTCGGCATCGAGGAGCGAGTCTACGTCGAGGTGTCGCGGATCCTCCGCGAGCAGGCGAACGAGATCGAGCGGCGGTACCCGGACCTCATCCGGAACGTCTCGGGGTACAACCTCGACAAACTCGTCGAGGACGCCGAGCGGCGCGGTGAAGTGAACGTCGGCCGGCTCATGGCCGGGAGCGAGGGGACGCTCGCCGTCGTCACGGCGGCGACAGTGTCGCTGGAGCCAGTCCCGGCCGAGAAGTCGGTGGTGTTGCTCACCTACGACGGCGTCATCGACGCGATGCGGGACGTGGCGCCGATCCTCGAACACGACCCCGCGGCCGTCGAGGTGATGGACGACGTGCTGCTCGACCTGGCGCGGGACACGGCGGAGTTCTCGGAGCTTGTCGGCACGCTCCCCGAGGGGACCAACTCGACGCTGCTCGTGGAGTTCTACGCAGACTCGGTCGCGGACGGCAAGCAGAAGGTGGCGAACCTGCTGGCCGACCGCCTGCCCGGATCCGAGCCGTGGACCGGGCTCGAACCGGCGGATGACGCCACCGAAACCGATGTGGACATCCAGGCCGTCGACGCGCTCGAGGCGTACGATTCCAAGCGACAGGCGAGGTTCTGGAAGATGCGCAAGGCCGGTCTGCCGATTCTGCTGTCCCGGACCAGCGACGAGAAACACCTGGCGTTCGTCGAGGACACCGCGGTGCCGGCGGAGAACCTGCCGGCGTACGTGGCGGATTTCCAGGCGTTGCTCGACGAGCACGACACGTTCGCCTCCTACTACGCCCACGCCGGGCCGGGCGTGTTGCACATCCGGCCGCTGTTGGACCTCAAGTCCGCGGACGGCGTCGAGACGATGTACGAGATATCGGACGCCGTGACGGACCTGGTCATCGAGTACGGCGGCTCGGTCTCCGGCGAACACGGGGACGGCCGCGCCCGAACGGCCTGGAACCGGAAACTGTACGGCGAGGACCTCTGGGAGACGTTCGAGCGCCTGAAGCGGACGTTCGATCCTGACCTGCTGCTCAACCCGGGGAACGTCTGTGGCGACCACGACCCGCGCGAGCATCTCCGGTACGACGCCGACTACGAGTTCGACGCCGGCTTCGAACCGACGATGCACTGGGACAACGAGAACGGCTTCCAGGGGATGGCCGAACTCTGCCACGGCTGTGCCGGCTGCACCGGCCACCAGAACACCACCGGCGCGGTCATGTGCCCGACTTACCGCGCCACGCAGAACGAGGAGATCACCTCGACCCGGGGGCGGGCGAACATGCTCCGCCGGGCGATGAACGGCGACCTGCCAGAGGACCCGACCGACGAGGAGTTCATCCACGAGGTGCTTGACCTCTGTATCGGCTGCAAGGGCTGCAAACGGGACTGCCCGAGCGGCGTCGACATGGCCAAACTCAAAGCGGAGGTGAAACACGAGTACCACCAAGAGAACGGCATCCCGTCCCGCGACCGGCTGTTCGCGAACGTGGAGACCCTGTACGGGCTAGGAAGCCGGTTCGCGCCCCTCTCGAACTGGGCGCAGGCGGTCCCCGGCGCGGGGTTCGTGATGGAGAAGACGCTGGGGATCGCCCGCGAGCGAGACCTGCCGACGTTCACGCGGGCAACGTTCCGGAAATGGAACCAGGCGCGTACCCCGGCGGTGTCCGAGGCCGAGGCCGACCGGAAGGTGTTGCTCGTCGCCGACCCGTACACGAACTACACGCAGCCCGAGATCGGCAAAGCGGCCGTCCGGGTGCTCGAAGCCGCGGGCGTCCACGTGGCGATCCCCGGCGACGTCGGCGACAGCGGGCGGCCAGCCCACTCCAAGAGCATGCTGGATCACGCCCGCGAGACCGCCCGCGAGAACGTCGGCGCGCTTGCGCCGCGGGTGCGCGAAGGATGGGATGTCGTCAGCGTCGAGCCATCGGACGCAGTGATGTACCAGAACGACTACCTGGACCTGCTCGCCGGCGAGGACGTCGAGGCGGTAGCAGCGAACAGCTACGGCGTCATGGAGTATCTCGACAGATTCGGGCTGGACGAGGGGCTCGAAGCCGACGCCGACGGGGTGCTGACCTACCACGGCCACTGCCAGCAGACGGCCATCAAGAAGGACTACCACGCCGTCGCCGTGCTCCGGCGGGCGGGTTACGCGGTCGACGATCTCGACTCGACGTGCTGTGGGATGGCCGGCTCCTTCGGCTACGAGGCCGAGCACTACTCGATGAGCAGAGCCATCGCGGGGCTGCTGTTCGATCAGGTCGAGGGCTCTCCCGGGGACCGCGTCGTCGCACCCGGCACTTCCTGTCGCTCGCAGCTGCTCGAACAGGAGGGACGCGACAGCAAGCCGCCACACCCGATCCAGGCTCTCGACGATGCGCTAGTCGAGTGACAGCACCGGCCAGCCCGTCCGCCCGCAGCCACAACGGCTCCTAGCGGCCACCGTCACTCGGCGACGTCGGCAACAGTCGCGTCGGCGCACTCGACGATCGTCTCCGGATCGATCGGGAAGACCGCCTGCGGCGTCCCGGCGGCAGCCCAGACAGTCCCGTACGTCGTCAGCGTCTCGTCTACGTAGACGGACACCTCGGTCTCGTGGCAGAACGGCGGGACGCCGCCGATCGACCACCCCAGCGTTTCCGCGACCTCGTCGGGCTCGGCCATCCGTGCTGTGTGGACACCCTGGAGGGTCGCCAGCGCCCGCGTGTCGACGCGGTTGGCACCGCTCGTGACGACCACCACGAGCTGGTCGGCCACGAGCGCGATCGAACTCGCGATCTGTGCGACGTCACACCCGATCGCCGCCGCGGCGTCCTCGGCGGTCTTCGTCCCCTCCGGGAACTCGTTGACGTCGACCTCGACCCCGTACTGCTCGCGTGCCTGCTCGCTGAACGCCGCTGCGCGCTCGTGCATACCCTTGCTGCTCGATGCACCGTAATGTATCTTTGGCGTCCCACCGGGGTTTCCCAGGGGGCGACCTCAGCCCCGTGGCTGCTGGGGGCGTCTCGGAGTGCGATTACTCGCACGCGACCTCGACGGCGACGGTCTCGCCGACCGACAGATCGATCCCCTCGCCGACGAGTTTGATTCCGAACGTGTCCCGCCCACAGAACAGCGCGATCCCGGTGACCGCCTTCCCGTT
Organism: Halobacteriales archaeon QH_10_65_19; assembly: GCA_003022085.1. The sequence continues at coordinate 9,702 of PXQK01000081.1, forward strand.
GACCTGCACCATGCAGTCGTGCCAACCGACGTCTCGACCCGAAACAGTGCCCACGGACGTCCCGGCGATCACGGCACTGTCACCCGGGCCCAGGAGGCCGCCGCAGTCGTAGTGGGGGAACCCGCCGTCGAGAACGCCGCCGTCGCTGGCGAGACCGGCGAATCGCCCGCCGGGGTCGGGGTGCGACGGGACGTCCAGCCGGGCCCACGTCCTGCCCCGCTCGGCGACGGTCCCGGTGCCGTCCCACGGAACAGGGTCAGGATCGACGCCGACCTCGATCGGTAGCGATCCGGACGCACGGTAGAGGTCCGCGCCGTGTTCCCTGAACCCCAGGTGGATGTGGTTGGACACCCAGGGCGCGAAGAAGCCGGCCCGAACCAGGTCACCGACCGCCTCCCCGGTCGCGACGGTGTCGCCCGGCTCGACCCACGGTTTCACGTGCAACAGCCGGGCGACGTGCGTGCCGGTGTCGACGAGGACCAGGTGGTCGTGTGTCGCAGCGTAGGGCTTCGGCGGGGCCTTGACAGCCTGCGTGTCGATGACTTCCCCCGGGACTGGAGAGGGTGCGACGTTGTCTTCGGGGTAGAGGTCGATGGCACAGCCACCCTCGTGGGCGACGTACGGGGAGTTGTACAGGCTGAAACGGCGGTACCCGAAGAGCACGTCCCGGGACAGCGAGACTGCCATCGTCGTTGTGTTGGCCGAGACCGATATAGGCTCGTTGGTCACTACCTACACCGACGCTCCCCTTTAAGTACCATGCCGCGACCAGACCCACCGTGATCTGACAGCTGCCGCGGCGCGGACAGCGGGAGCGTGGCACACCGCGTCGCGGAGCGGCCGTGCCACCTGTTCGCCACCGGTAGCGACAGCCTTCTTAGCTCTGTCCACCAACGACCGGTATGCGCCTGCTTCGCGGCCGAATGCCGACGCCAGAGGCGGACAGGGAGCGGACGCACGACCTCGTGGATCACACGGCCGAGGCGGGCGAGCGCGCGCTGCGGGTCTGGACCCCACCCCCGCAAATCGCGTTCGGCCGGCGCGACACGAACCGCGACGGGTACGAGCGCGCCCGGGAGCTCGCAGCCGCGCGGGGGTACGAACTGGTCGAGCGCACCGTCGGCGGACACGCCGTGGCTTTCACCGGCAGCACGGTCGCGTTCGTCGCGGCGGAGCCGGTCGAGGACACCCGGACGGGGATTCAGGAGCGGTACGACGGCGCGGGGGCCGCGATTACAGATGCGCTCACGGCACTCGGGGTCGATGCCGAGCGCGGCGAACCGGACGGTGCGTTCTGTCCCGGCACCCACTCGCTGTCGGCCGAGGGCAAGATCGTCGGCCTCGCACAGCGGGTACACCGCGACGTCGCCGCCGTCTCGGGGCTCGTGGTCGTCCGGGACCGCGATGAGATTGCGGACACCCTCGAACCGATCTACGGGGCGATCGAGATCCCCTTCGACCCGGACGCCGTCGGTAGCGTCGCTCGCGCCGGCGGTCCGGCCGATCCGGAAACAGTGTGCCGGCAGATCGAGCGAACGCTACTCGACGGGCGTGAGGCAACGGTAGCACAGGTTCGGGACACTTAGGGTCCCCGGCTGTCAGTCAGTACGTATGCTCATCCGGAACGCGACGCTCGCGGACGGCCGCAGGCGTGACGTCCGCGTCAGCGGAGAGACGATAAACGCCGTCGTCTCCGGGCTGGACGCGACCGCCGACGAGCGCGTCGTCGACGCGACCGGCAAGCGACTGCTGCCCGGGATGATCGACACGCACGTCCACTTCCGCCAGCCAGGCTTCGAGCACAAGGAGACGTGGGAAACCGGGTCGAAAAGCGCCGCCGCAGGCGGTGTGACGACGGTCGTCGACCAGCCAAACACAGATCCGCCGACGGTCGACGGCGCGACGTTCGACGGGAAACTGGCATGCGCAAGAGAGTCGCTGGTCGACTTCGGCATCAACGGCGGCGTGACCGGCGACTGGCGTCCCGACACGCTGTTCGACCGGCCGCTGTTCGCGCTCGGCGAGGTGTTCCTCGCCGACTCGCCCGGCGAAATGGGAATCGACGAGCCGCTGTTTGTCGACGCGCTCGAGCGCGCAGCCGTGGACGACGTGCGCGTGACCGTCCACGCCGAGGACGCCTCGTTGTTCAATCTGAGCGCGAAGGAGCGCGGCGATTCTGACGCCTGGAGCGCCTACCGGGCGGCACGGGCCGAAGTCGCCGCAGTGGAACGGGCATGTTCAGTCGCAGCTGAGCGGAACGTCGAGATACACGTCGCACACACCAGCACGCCACGCGGGATCGACGCCGCTGCTGACGCGGGGATGACCTGCGAGGTCACACCCCACCACATGCTGCTCTCCCGGAGCGACCTCGACGACCTCGGAACGTTCGGACAGATGAATCCCCCGCTCCGGCGGGAGAAACGCAGACAACGCGTCTACGAGCGCGTCGTCGACGGCCCCGTCGACATAATCGCGACCGACCACGCGCCCCATACCCGCGAGGAGAAGGACGCGGACGTCTGGAGCGCGCCAAGCGGCGTGCCCGGCGTCGAGACCGCGCTCCCGCTGTTGTTGGCCGAGGCGCGCCGTGGCTCGCTCGACTTTGAGCGCCTCCGCGACCTGACGGCTGCGAACCCCGCCGACGTATTTGGCCTCCCGAACAAAGGGACGGTCGCGGCGGGAAACCACGCCGACCTCGTGCTGGTCGACCCGGGGACGACAGAGACGATCCGGGGGGCCGAGTTGCACACGAACTGCGACTGGACGCCGTTCGACGGCCGACCCGGCGTCTTCCCAGAGTGGACAATGGTTCGCGGCGAACTGATCTACGAGCGGGACGCTGACGAACCGTTCGGCGCTCCTCGGGGCGAGAACGTGCGCGACAACTCCGACGAGGCGCCGACAGAGTCGGTCAACGGCGGGCAGAGCGACTAGGTTAGTCGTCGCCGGCGTCCGCTTCGAACTGGTGGCCGCAGTCGGGACAGGTCACCTCGTCGTGGCGCAGCGCCACGCTGTGCTCACGCACCTCACGCATCACCTCCGAGATGCGGTCCTCCGCCTCGAGTTCGTCCTCGACCGCGAGGTCGACGCCTTCGACTTCGAGCAGGAACTTCGCTACCTCCGTCGCCTCGTACATCACGTCGTCGAGCTCCTCGGCAGTGAAGAAATCACACATCGCCCCGTACAGAAAGGTCGCACCCGCCTTCCGGACTTTCTCCTCGAAGGAAGCCCGGGCCTGGTTGACCGCCTGCGGGGAGTAGGTGTCGGTCATGAACGGGACGAGATGGGGCAGATTCTCCCCGATCTTGGTCATCTCGACGCCGGTCTCGGTCCGAAAATCCGCACAGAGGCGGGCGATCGCCCACTCCCGGGCGGTGATGTAGGTCCGATCGCGGAGGAAGTCGTTGGCGCGGTCGTACGTGCTCCCGTCGATCTTCGTGAACTTGTCGTACGACCTGACGTCCGCGGGGAGTGTCGGTTCGTCGTCACCGGAGTCGTTCATAGTCCGGTGAAGGGACTGCTGTAAAAAAAAGGGTGTCGACGGTTCGTCGCTGTCGGGGGGTGTCGCCGCGCTTTTGTACACGGCGCGCGTCCGGAGTCACATGCGCGTTATTGTCGGCGTCGACGGGACCGATCACGGAATACGCGCGCTTGACCGGACGATCGAACGCGCGCGGGAAGCCGGCGACGAGGTGACGGTCGCAGTCTACGCGACAGGGGACGCGTCGCTCGACGAGATCGAGGCGAGCGTCCGCGACCGGCTGGAGACCCGATCGTTCGACGCGGCCATCGAGCCGATCACGGGGAGTCCGGGAAGCCGGCTGGTCGAACTGGCGGAGGAGGGCGACTACGACCGCATCGTGTTGTCCGGCGGGCACCGGAGCCCGCTCGGAAAGATACAGCTCGGGAGCACGCTCGAGTTCGTCCTGGTAAACGCCCGCACGACGGTGACGCTGGTACGATGACTACGTCTTTCCCAGACGAGCCGGTCGGCGGGTTCCCGCCCCCACCCCGGACCGTGACCGACAAGCAGGGTCGTGAGATCGACCTGTACGAGGCCGGTGCCGGCGAGATCGACGCGCTTTTCGAGATGTACCTGGCGTTCGACCCGAAGGACAGAGCCCAGGGCATCCCACCGACCGGCGAGGAGGCGATCAGAGAGTGGCTCGAACTGCTCGAGGCGGCAAACTCGCTACACGTCGTCGCGGCACACGACGGCGACATCGTCGGCCACGTCATGCTAGTCGGCGATGGCGAGGGTAGCTACGAACTCGCGATCTTCGTCCTGCAGCCCTACCAGGGCGCCCACATCGGAACCGAGCTCGTGCGAACCGGGCTGGGACTCGGCGAAGCCCGGGGCATCGAACGCGTCTGGCTCTCCGTCGAGCGGTGGAACGATGCTGCTGTCGCTCTCTACGAAAAGATCGGGTTCGAAACCACCAGCTCCGCGAGCTTCGAGATGGAGATGGCGCTCCGGCTGGACCGGCTCTAGACCGACAGCACCGGCTGGCTCGCGTATTCGAGGACGTGCAGCGCCGCTTTTCCGAGAACTTCGTCGGCAGCACCGCTCGCGTTCTCCCGGGGTACCACGAGGAAGTCCGCATCGAGTTCGTCCGCGGCGTCGAGCACGACGCTCCCGGGCGTCCGGCCGAGCCGGGTAGGGGAAAAGCCTACCGCTCCGGAGTGTGAGAGTTCCACCGTTTCGGGTAGTTGCTCCCGAATGCGGCCAGTCACCGCCCGCTGCTGCTGGGCGACGGTCTCGGCCGACACGTCGCCGACTTCGACGCCGTGCATGACCCGCCCGTCGAGGATGTATAGGAGGTGTAGGTCGGCGTCGTAGCGCTCGGCGATCGAAATCGCGTACTCGGCGGCTTCGACCGCCTCAATCAAAAACCCGCCGATCACCGCTCGTGTGCGGGCGAGAGATCGCGCGGCTTTTGATGTCCCCGCCAGTAGCGGGGCGTATGTTCGAGACGGTGGTCATCGCAACAGACGGCTCAGACAGCACAAAGCGGGGCGTTCGCGCGGCGCTGGACCTGGCCGACCGGTTCGACGCGACCGTCCACGCCCTGTACGTCCTCGACGCCGACGAGATCCACGGCACACCCGAGGCTGTCCGCGACGACCTGCGCGAGGCGATGCAGACGGCCGGCAACAAGGCGCTCTCGTTCGTGCGCGACGAGGGAGGAGGCGAGGTCGAGACCGCTGTCAGGGAGGGAAAACCCGCGGACCAGATAATCGAGTACGCCGAAGAGGTCGACGCAGACGTGATCACGCTGGGGACACGGGGCCGCCACGACGAACACGCGTTTCTGCTCGGCAGCGTCGCCGAAGCAGTCGCCCGCCGGGCGCCGATGCCCGTGCTGACAATCCGCCAGCTCGGGGACAGCGAGGCAACAGCCTAACTCCGCCAGACCCGGGCGGCGGCGTGAGCGGTCCGTCTCTTCCCGACGGTGTCGGCCCGGACGTATCGCGCCCTTCTTTGCGCTCGACTTCCAGCGTTAGGTATGGAAGACTGGCTCATCGACGACGACAGGCTCTCGGTCGGGCGCAGATCGGTGCTTCCGGGGGAAGGATTCTTCCGGCCAAATTCGATCGAGGCTGCACAGGCCGAGCGCGAGGCCGCCGAGACGCTCTCGGAGGCCGAGGTGGTGGTTGTGGCCGACGCCGACGCCGACGGGCTCGCCTGCACCGCCCTGATCCGCACCGCACACGGAGCCGGCGAACTGCTGCCGGCGAGCCCACACGAGATCAGCGAGGCGCTGACGTGGGTCGCCGAGTATGTGCCGGCCGACGCTACCCTCTACGTCTGTGATCTCTGTCCGGACAGCGCAGCCGACATCGAGCCGCTGGACGCAGCAGTCGACCGCGTCGGCGAGGTCGCCTGGTACGACCACCACCAGTGGGACGACGACCTCGGGGCCGCTGTCGAGGCGGCCGGCGTCGACCTCGTTGTCGGCGAGTCCGGCGAGGTCTGTACCGCCGACGTCGCGCTCGCGGAACTCGACCACGAGTTCGACGAACATCTCGTCGACCTCGCTGCGGTCACCCGCGACCACGACCTCTGGATCCGGGAAGACGAGCGGTCCGACGACATCGCGGACTACGCTTACTGGGCCGAGCCCGAGGAGTACGTCAGCACCGTCCTGGAGCACGGCGCAGACCTCCCGCCCGCGGTCGAGGAGCTGCTCGCCGAGCGCCGCGTCGAGAAGGAGGCACTGATCGAGAAGGCGGTCGAGCGGGCCCAACTCCGCGAGGTCGGGCCCTGGACTGTCGGGGTCACGTACGGCCGCTGCTCGCAGAACGAGGTTGCGGAGGCGCTGCGCGAACAGGGCGCCGACGCCGCGACATCTACGACGACATGCTCGACTACGCCCACCACTGGTCGACCCGCGGTGCCGTTGCGAAGCAGGCGATTATCGACGCCTTCGAGCGGGTGGCCGCCGTGACCCATGACGCGGACCCCGCTGGCACCGACGACCCGGACGGCGGGGCGGCAGACACCGCGACTGCCAACGAGGACTAGCGCTCGCTGGCGATCCACTTGTCCGAGCGGATTGCGGAACCGAATGCTCACACGGAGAGAACAGTGAGATCCGGAAAACCAAGCGACAAACATACCTTTGTATGGGCTAAGAAGCGCGTATGCACACTGGCGTCGTTCTGCTGAACTTCGGAGAGCCGGCGGAGCCGGAGCGGGACCGAGTGGTCGACTACCTCGAACGGATCTTCTACGCCAACGCCGATCTAGAGGACGCAGACTCGGAGGAGGAAGCCCGCGGGCGCGCCCGGAAGCTCGCACAGCGGCGCGCGCCCGGCCTGCTCGAGGAGTACGAGGAGATCGGCGGCTCGCCGCTGAACAAACAGGCCCGCGGACAGACCGAACAGCTCGCGGCGTGTCTCGCCGACCGCGGCTACGACGTCACCACGTACCTCGGGATGCAGTACACCGAGCCATTCATCGAGGACGCTGCCGAGGCGGCGATGGGGGACGGCGTCGACCGGCTGATCGGCCTCCCGATCTACCCGCTGTGTGGCCCCTCGACGAACGTGCTCGCGCTGGACGAGCTCGAGGCGGCAGTCGACGACCGCGACTGGAATCCCGAGTTTCAGGGGATCACGGGCTGGCACAAACACCCGACGTACAACCGCGTTCGGGCCGAGGCGATCCAGTCCTTCACCGACGACCGCGGCGTCGACCTGCGCGACGACGGCACGGCCCTCGTGTTCTCCGCACACGGCACCCCGAAACACTACCTGGAGGAAGGAAGCCGGTACGACATCTACGTCACAGAGTACTGCGACGTGGTCTCGTCACTGCTGGGCGTCGGCGAGTACAACATCGGTTACCAGAACCACGAGAACCGCGACATCCCCTGGACGGAGCCGGAAGTCGAGGACCTGATCGGGGACCTGGACGCCGAGCGGGTAGTCGTCGACCCGATCAGCTTCCTCCACGAGCAAAGCGAGACGCTCTCGGAGCTGGACGTCGAACTCGCCGAGGAGGCGGCCGACGAGCCGGGAACGGTGTGCCTGAACGCCCCGCGGGAATGATCGGAGCATGACAGCCACGACAGACGCGGGCAGGGACGACGAGACTGCGCGAGACGACATCGTGTCAGAAGACACGGCGGCGAGCAACGACGCGACAGCAGGCGACGGCTCGGCCACCGTCGGCATCGTGGGTGCCGGCGTCACCGGGCTGGCGCTCACCCACTATCTCGCCGAGCGCGGCGTCGACAGCGTCACGTTCGACGCCAGCGACGAGCCGGGCGGGGTTATACAGACGCGGCACGTCGACGGCCGCGTCCTCGAAGTCGGTCCACAGCGGATGCGGAAGACGCCGAGCATCGCCGCCCTCGCGGAGGCGGTCGGCGTCGCTGACGACGTCGTCGAGGCCCGCGAGGAGGAGCTGTACGTCTACGCGAACGGCGACCTGGGGAAGGCACCGCTCTCCGTCGAGGCGTTTCTGGAGACCGACCTGCTGTCCTGGCAGGGGAAAGCACGGATGCTGGCCGAGCCGTTGACCCGGCCGGGGATGCCCGAGGAGACGGCCGCGGAGCTGTTCGTCCGGAAGTTCGGCCGCGAGGCCTACGAACGGTTCATCGGGCCGCTGTACGGCGGCATCTACGGCTCGGACCCCGCGCGGATGCCCGCCGCCTACGCCCTCGAGCGCCTGCTCGAACGCGAGCGGGAGGCCGGCAGTTTCCTGGCCGCGTTCCGCCAGCGCATTGGCACGGGCCACGAGTCGCCGCCGGTCTCCTTCGCTGAGGGCAACCAGCAGCTTGCTGAGGCGGTTTACGCGGCCCACGAGGAGCGGATCGAACTGGGGACGCCGGTGACCGACATCACCCGTCTCGGATCCCGTGGTAGCCCGGCGGAGGGTGGCTCGAACCGGGACAGCCGCTTCGCGCTGGAGACGCCGGACGGCTCCCACCGGGTCGATCACGTCGTCGTGACGACACCGGCGAGCGTCGCGGGTGAACTGCTCGACGGCCTCGCCGACGGCGCCGATGCGCTGGGGGACCTCCTGTACAACCCGCTCGCGCTGGTCTTCCTCGAGTCGGACCACGGTCGGACAGGCAAAGGGTACCAGGTCGGCTACGGCGAGGACCTGCACACGCTCGGCGTCTCGTGGAACGCACAGATGTTCGGCCGCGACGGCGTCCAGACAGTCTTCCTCGGCGGCATGCACGAGCCGGAGCTGGCCGGGGAGTCCGACGACCGGCTGGCACGAATCGCCCGCGAGGAGTACGGGCAGGTGATGGGCGTCGACGCGTCGGCCATCGACGTCGCGCGGCTGGACGTCGGGTTCCCCGCCTGGGACCAGTCCTGGTGGAATCTCGAAGCGTTGGACCTCCCACCTGGAATCACGATGGCGACCAACTACACCGCCCGGATGGGCATCCCGAGCCGCGTCCGAGAGGCAGAGGAGACCGCCGAGCGGCTCGCCCGAGACACGGCGGCGGGCGCCGGGGCGGTTGCTGCTCCCGCGGACGACTGATACTCAGGATTCCCGTTCGCGGACGCGCATCGTCATCTCCTGGCGCGGGTGCATCGTCAGCGACGGAGAGAGTTCGAGCGGCGTCTCGCCCTCGAACTCCAGGCGGTACGTTCCCAGCACCTCCGCGAGGATCAGCTGTGCTTCCAGCATTGCGAGGTGTTTGCCGATGCAGTGGCGCGGGCCGCCGCCAAAGGGGAAGAAGGCGAACCGCGGCCGGTCCGCCCGGCGGTCGGGGCTGAACCGCTCCGGATCGAAGGTCTCGGGGTCGTCCCAGAACCGCGCCGACCGGTGGACGCCCCACTGCGGGAGCATCAACGTCCCGTCTTCGGGGACGGTGTAGCCACACAGCTCCACCTGCTCGGTCGGCGTCCGGAAGAGGGTGAACACCGGCGGGTAGAGCCGCATCGCCTCGTTGATCACCCACTCCACGTACTCGAACTCGCGGACGTCGTCCGCGGTCGGCCTGTCGTCGTCGACCTGTTCGTCGATCTCGGCCTCGACCCGCTCGCGGGCGTCGGGGTTCTCCGAGAGCAGGAACAGTGTGTAGGTAAGTGTCAGTGCGGTCGTGTCGTGCCCGGCGAGCAGGATCGTCATCATCTCGTCGCGCAGCTGCTCGAGCGACTGCTCGCCGCGGTTTCGGGCGCGCAACAGCACCGAGAGAAAGTCCATCGGCCCCTCATCCGTCGCAGGGTCGCCCTCGGTTCCCGACCGGCGCTGGATTATCTCGTCGATCACCGAGTCGAGAGCGGCGACGGCCGACTCGAACTCGGCGTCGCCGGGCATTGGCACCCAGTCGGGCATGGCGAAGCGCAGGGGCTCGGGCTCGAACCGGCGGCCGAGGGGTTCGAGCTGTGACTGGACCCTGTCGATGCGTTCCTCCGGGAGTTCGACGCCCATCATCAGGTCAATGATAACCTGTAGGGTGACGCGAGCCATCTCCATTTCCGCGTCGATGGTCTCCCCGGCTTCCCAGTCCTCTGTCATCGACGTTGCGTGGTCGGTGATACGATCCGACAGCCCCAGCAGCCGGCGCATGCTGAAGGCGGGCCGGGCCAGGTCGCGCTGTTGCTCCCACGTGTCGCCTTCGCTGAGCAACAGCCCCTCGCCCAGCAGGTCGCCCAGCGCGTCGTCCTGGAACGCGGGCTTGTGGAACGTGTCGGCCTCCGAGACCAGGATCCGCTCGATACCGGCCGGATCGGTAACCATATACGTCGGGATCGGCCCCATCTCGAACCGCGAGATGTCGCCGTAGCTCTCCTCGAGCGCCGTAATAAACGCGACCGGGTCGCTGGAGTACCGGCGGCTCGATCCGAGCACCGGCTCCCCGGTCGGCCCTGGCGGTGTATCTGCCATGCTTTTACTTGGTTTCTATCGGTTTGAATGTGGTGTTACAACCGTCCCGTCGCTCCCGCTGCTCGAGAGACAGCGAAACGAGACCGGGATGTCATACGGTCGTGCGTGATTTTTTACTGCCAGGGAGTTACAATTCGTGGGTTTCAGCCCGTGAAACTACCACTCACCGGACGTGAGCCTGAAAATAGTCACGCACGACCCTATCAGCGACTGTTCTCGACGTTCTTCGGATCGGGGACAGACGCCGTTCGGGGTTCGTCCGTGCCCGGCGAAAACTACAGGGAAAGAAAGAGTCAAAAGACGTGAAAGACGAGTATTTGCATGGCAATCGATAACACAGT
>PXQK01000082.1 GCA_003022085.1 Halobacteriales archaeon QH_10_65_19
CACGGCGCCTGGGGCTTTACGAACGCCGGCGCGGACGTCATCGACTTCTACCGCTACGACCGCGACGGCGAGACGTACCGCTACGGCGACGAGCGCCGCAAGTTCGCGGTCGAGGAACAGGAGATCGAGGTCGACGGCGGCGACGACGAGACCGTCGAGGTCCGCAAATCGGTCCACGGGCCGGTGATCGAGGAGTCGGGCCAGGAGGTCGGCGTCGCCTGGACCGGCCACACCGCCACCGAGACGACGGTCGCGCTGTACAGACTCAGCCACAGCGCGGGCATGGCCGACGCGCGGGCGGCGATCGAGCAGTTCGACGCGCCGACGCAGAACTTCCTGTACGCCGACGGCGACGGCAACACCCTCTACCAGATGACCGGCCGGATCCCCCTTCGTACTGTGGACGGTGAGGCCGTCCACGGCGATCAGATCTTCGACGGCTCTGCCCGCGAGGGCGAGTGGGACGGGTTCGAACCGTTCGGCGAGTCGACCTGGGACGGGTTCGTGCCCGTCTCGGAGAACCCCCACGTCGTCAACCCTGACTACCTCTCGACGGCGAATCAGCGGATCGTCGACGACGACCGCCTGGGCTACTACCTGGCGGCGTCGTACGCTGACGGCTACCGTGGCCGACGGATCGCCGACCTGCTGGACGACCGTGTTGGAAGCGGCGAGCCGGTCGACCTGGATTTCCTCCGGGAGGTCGGCCGGGACACCTACGACGGCCGCGCGGCGGATTTCGTCCCGGACCTCGTCAGCGCGGCCCGCGATTCCAACGACGAGGAGCTGCAGGCGGCCGCGGATCGCCTCGACAGCTGGGAGTACCGGATGGACGCCGACTCTCGGGCGGCGCTCCTGTTCGACCTGTGGATCGAGAACTACCGGGACACGGTCTTCGCGGACGCGTTCGAGGACTCGGCGGTCGACGACGGTTTCCGCCCGTCGCCGGCGACAGTCACAGCCCTGCCCGAAGACAGCCGGTGGTTCGGCTCGGGCGGCCGAGCAGCACTCATGCGCCGCGCCCTCCGGAAGACGCTCGCGGAACTCGACGAGGAGGGCCACAAGACCTACGGCGACGTCAACCACACCGGCCACATCGGCCACCCACTGGGGCTCGGCTTCCTCGGCTACCCCTCGCACGCACGGGGCGGCACGGGCTGGACGGTGTGGAACTACAGCCGCGGCGGGCCGTGGGGCGGGAGCTGGGAGATGCAGGCGGACCTCGACGGCGACCTGCTGGGACTGCTCCCCGGTGGTAACTCCGGGCACTACTTCTCCGAGCACTACGACAACCAGATCGAACGGTGGGCGAACGGCGAGTACCGGAGGCTCTCCCGGGAGATCGAGGGTGACCCGACTACGCAGTTCGTGGAGGGCGACGGATGATCGCGGTGCCACGGGAGTGCGACGCATGAGTGGCGCTATCGACGGGGGGCTGACCCGGCTGCGCGAGACGCCGCGGTACCACTGGCTCGGGCTGGTGGCTGCCTGCCTCGCCGGGCTCGTCCTCGCGAGCGTCCACTGGATCGGGCTGGTGGCCGGCGGCGCCCTGGTCGGGCTAGTGTCGACGACGCTCCGGCGGGCGCTGCTCGCCGGCCTCGGGTTCGGCGTCCTCGCCTTGGTGATGTGGGCGGGCCTGCTCATCTGGTACGGCTCGTTCGGCGGCGTGCTGGCGACGGGGATGCTGGCCGGTCTCGGCGCGGCGATTGCGCTGGTGGCGCCGGTGCTGGGCAGCCTGATCCGTGGGATCATTTAGTGGATAGCCCGGGAATTCACCGACAAACTCCGCCGTTTACGGCGGATGTAGGTGATGTGCGGTCGACACGATACAGGGTCACAACAATCAGTATGAGGCATCTTTATTTCCCGGATCAGCGTAGGAACAGACGTGACCTCACTTCCCGACGGGGTCGACTCCCGGACGGTCGAGACGGATCGCCTCGAAACCTATCTGATCGAGACTGGCCCCAAGGACGGCGAGCCCGTCGTGTTCGTCCACGGGAACGCCTCCTCCTCGCGGTTCTACGCGGAGTTCCTCGCGGACCTGCCCGACGAGTATCGCGCGATCACACCGGACCTGCGGGGGGACGGCCACTCGGAACGGAAGCCCATCGACGCGACGCGGGGGATGCGGGATTTCCAGGAGGACGTTCGGGCGCTGGTGGCGGACCTCGACATCGATCGGCCACACGTCGTCGGCTGGTCGACCGGCGGCGGCGTCGTGATGCGGTACGCGATCGAGCACCCCGCCGAGGTTGCGTCGATAACTCTCATCAATCCCGTCTCGCCGTACGGCTACGGCGGCACGCGCCGCGACGGGACGCCCTGCCAGCCCGACTACGCGGGCACCGGCGCCGGCCTGGCCAACGACGAGTTCATCGAGCGCCTGGAAGCCGGCGACCGCAGCGCCGACTCGGAGGCCTCGCCCCGCAACGTGATGCGGACGTTCTACCTCGCGCCGGAGTCGGGGCTCGATCCCGATATCGAGGACGTCTACGTCGACGCGCTGTTGAACACCGAGACGGGCGACTACTACTACCCGGGTAACGCGACGGAGTCCGAGAACTGGCCCGGGGTCGCGCCCGGCGACGGCGGCACCAACAACGCACTTTCGCCGAAGTACCTCGATCTGACCGGTATCGTTGACGTCGACCCGAAGCCGCCGCTACTGTGGGTGCGGGGCGCGGAGGACCAGATCGTCTCCGACGCCTCATTTTTCGACGCCGGCTACCTCGGCCAGATCGGCGAGCTGCCGGGCTGGCCCGGCGAGGAGGAATACCCCCCGCAGCCGATGGTCACTCAGACCCGGGACGTGTTCGAGGAGTACGCCGACGCCGGCGGCGCGTACGAAGAGATTGTTGTCGACGGGACCGGCCACTCGCCACACATCGAACGGCCGAAAGAGGTCATGCCGGCGCTCATCGGCCATCTGGAGTGAGATCTCGGCCCGCAGCGGGAGGTTCTACTCCCCGTCCACGAAGTCCATGAACAGCGCCTGAACGTCGCCGACCGACACGTCGGGCGACTGCCCGCCGTCGAAGTTGAAGAACTCGGGGTTGTTCCGGACCGCGTCGGCGTCGCGGTTCTGGAAGAAGATCTGGACGTCGCCGATGCTGAACTCGCCGTTGCCGTCGGTGTCGCGGTACAGGCCGTCGCCGTTGAGGTCCCGTGGCGGGTTGTCACCGACGACCGGCGGCGGCCCGTCTGCCTCACCTTCGTCGACCGTATAGTCGTCCGACCCGACGGCGATCGTCGCACCCTCCTCGTCGTCGAGGAACGCGATCTCGCTGTCGAAGGTCCCTTCGTTCGGGACCGTGACGCCGCTGACGGTGACGTTCAGGAGACCGCCTTCGTTGTCGAGCGTGAACGTGTCCGAGGCGGTCACCAGCAGGACGCCGGGCGCTTCCTCTGTGGTGGCGTCGACGCCGGGCGTCCCGGTGCTCTCGCCCTGGATCGTGACGTCGTCTTCAGCGATCGCCGCCGTGTCGACGCCGCTCGCCTCGTCGAAGTTGAGGCGGATCTCCAACACGCTCCGCTCGTCGCTGATCTCGCTGGCGTTGAACGCGAACGTGAACTCGTTTTCCACGCCGGCCTCGCCTGGCGTCGCCTCGGTGGTCAACGGCCCCTCGGACGTGCCGGCCTGGACCTCGACCGACGTGCTGTCCGAACTGTCCTCGCTGGAGACCGTCGCGGTGTAGGTGCCGGCGTCGCCCTCCGCAGTGTCGACCGAGAACGTCTCCACGGTGGAGGCGCCGCCGTCGAGCGAAACCGACGCCTGATCGCTCCCGAGGCCGTCGACAGAGAGGTCGACAGTCTGTGAGCCCGACTCGTCGCCGGTGTTCTCGATCTCGGCGTCGACCTGGAGGCTCTCACCCTCGGAGACTGGGCTGTTCGTGCCCTGAATCGTGACCGCGAACGACGCCGGATCGCTGCTGGTCTCGCCGATCTCGTACTGGTCGTTCCCAACGGCAATCACGTCGCTCTCCTCCGCGTCGAGGAACTCGATGCTGCTGTCGAAGGTCCCCTCGTTCGGGACCGTGACGCCGCTGACGGTGACGTTCAGGAGGCCGCCCTCGTTGGCAAGCGTGAACGTGTCCGAGGCGGTCACCAGCAGGACGCCGGGCGCCTCCTCCGTGGTGGCGTCGACGCTCGGCGTTCCCGTATCTTGGCCCTCGATCGTGATGTCGTCCTCGGTGATCGCCGCCGCGTCGACACCGCTTGCCTCGTCGAAGTCGATGCGGATCTCCTGGACGTCGCGCTCGTCGCTGATCTCGCTGGCGTTGAACGCGAACGTGAACTCGTTTTCCACGCCGGCCTCGCCCGGCGTCGCCTCGGTGGTCAGCGGTCCCTCGGGCGGCTGTTTCTGTGCGGCGACCCCGGTCAGGAGGGCGCCGACTGCGACCAGCGACAGCACGAGCACCGCTGTGGCGGCGACTGCGCTGGTTCGCTCCGTTACATTTAGACCGTCACATCCTGTCATATTTTTCTCGGATTGCCGTATCCCCGTGGTATGATTAAATCTGATGGCCGAGAGGTTTGCCATCCGTCACCAAGCGACAGCTAGGACCGAAAATGTGACACCGGCAGGGTCGTCGGCGGTGTGCTCCGACCGCGAACCGACGCGGCCACGTGCCCCGCAACGAGCGGCAATTTGTAATCTCACAGTCTACGACACGCCAGTAAGTCATTCATTCGAGTCACTGCCGACAACGGCTTACGCCGAGAAACTCCTTGACAGAAGCGTTCTCGCGGACGGCCGGGCGGGTCGGGGAAAGTCCGGCGTCGGCGCCTAGCAGTCGACGCTGTTGACCGCCGCGAACACCATCTCCGACAACCTAGAGAACGTCGTCACAGCCTGGCCGGACTTCGACGCGCTCGGCCCGTTCTACTACACCCTGTCGGACGCAATCGTGGGTGCGGACGACCTCCGCCAGCGGAGCGAGACGACGTCGAATCACAGGCCGTCAGCGCGCTCGAACACGCCGCTGACGCAGTTCTCGTGGTGCTGGATCCCAGCGGCACGTGCGGCTACCCCCTGGAGGCCCAGCGTGCACTCCGGCACGACATCGAAGCCCGGTTCGACGCCCCCGTGTTGTCCGTCGCCAACAAGATCGACCGGACCGACCCGGACGAGCGCGTAGTAACTCAGGGAAGCTTTTGAGGAAATCAGATGTAGAAAGCCCCCTCGCGCTCGACCGTCCGGGGCTCACTGCGGTCCTCGCTCTCCGCCTGGCGAGACGGTCCTGCTCGCTCCGCTGCGCGGGCTGCGACTCGCTGGCCTTCGCTCGCTGTGCTCGCGAAGACACCG
>PXQK01000083.1 GCA_003022085.1 Halobacteriales archaeon QH_10_65_19
CAGCGGGCTGTGCGGAGAGCGAGGACCGCAGCGAAGGTTCTGCGAGCGAAGCGAGCGAGACAACGGACTCGCAGCCCGCGCAGCGAAGCGAGCAGGACCGTCTTCCGGTACCCCCGAGTCGAGCAACCGGGGGCTTTCTTGCACTATATCACTACGCCCTCTTCCATTTTCAATAGAGCACTACCGAGCGCGACTGGGGCGACGAGGAGACGGCAGACGGCGGCGCAGACGACGAGCAGGAGGACGACGAGACCGGCGAACAGACGGTTTTCTGACAGCAGTAGGACAGGTACTGTTCGCTCTCAACCCACCGCAGGAGGCCGGATACCACAGCTGGCCGGTATATTTTTATACCAGTGCTCGATTGTGTCGAGTGTATGGGAGCTACACGCAGAGGGGGCGGATCGCAGAGTCTGACAGACAAACTGCCGGTAGTTGAGGGAGCCGTGGCCGGTGTGGCGGCGTACGTGGTGGGGCTCATACTGATCTTTTTCCTGTTGACGATCGACAGCGACGTCGAACTGGGGACAGGGGAAGCGGGCACAATAGACGAGGTCGGGTGGTTCTTCTACAGTTCACATTTTGCGAACATCGAGGTTTCGTTCGCCGGCGAGTCGTCGTCGGAGAACCTCGTCTCCCAGGCTTCGACGCAGATACCCGAGCCCGTCTTCTACCTGATACCGATCGTGATCCTGATAGCTGTCGGCTACTTCGTCGTCTCGACACTCGACACCTGGAACCCGTCGGCCTCCGACTGTGCACAGGCCGGTGCGACGGTCGTCGTGGGCTATCTGCCGCTGGCACTCGTCGGCGTCTTCCTGTTTACCGTCTCCCAGGGTGGGGGCGCCGGCGAGGCGTCGACCGGTCCCGAACTGCTGACCGCAGTCCTGCTGGTCGGCCTCCTGTTCCCGCTTCTGTTCGGCTCGATCGGCGGGGTGCTCTACTCCCAGACCGAGTAGCCCTCTCCGGCGGAACGAGTCGACGTTCCTTTCACTGCGCCCATCCTCGAGTCGACTGTATGGCGACGGACGGCGGCGCGTACGGCCCGGGTGAACTGGTCGAACGGTTGCCCGTGACGGCGGGTGCTGTGTTCGGCGTGGTAACGCACTTTGCCGGGCTGCTCGTGACCTTCTCGTTGCTGGTGGTCGACCCCGAGTTCGAGTTCGGAGCCTCGCGGGCGGTCCAGGTGGGGGCGGTCGACGAGACCGGGTGGCTGTTTTTCGGCGCCCACTTCGCGCGGCTCCAGCGGAGGGAGCCGTTCGCCGGCCCGACCGGCGCCGAGCAGTTCAACGTACTCTCGGAGACGACGCTCGCGTTTCCGGCTGTCGTGTTCCACGTCGTCCCGGTCGTTCTGTTGATCCTGGGGGGGTTCGCCCTCGTCTCCGGACGTGAGTTGTGGGAGTCCTCGACCAAAGCCTACGCGGCCGCCGGCGCGACGGTCGCCGCCGGCTACTTCCCGCTCGCGGCGGTCGGCATCATCCTGTTCGAGACCGAGGTCGGCGTCGAGGGCCAGACACTCACTCTGGCCCCGGAACTGTCTACCACACTTCTGTTCGTGGGACTCGCCTATCCGCTGGTGTTCGGCGCGGTCGGCGGCCTGCTCGCGTCGCGGCTCCGGTTTCGCTGACCGTTCCCCAGCCGGTGTCGGGCTACAGCTCCGCGCTCAGTTCCTCGGCCGCCCGCCGGACAGCGTCGTCGCTGGAGCGCTCGGGCTCCCAGCCCAGCGCTGCGAGTTTCTCGACCGAGAGGCACATTCGGGGGACGTCGCCTGTCCAGCCGCGGTCCCCGCCGGTGTACTCATACGCCGGGTTCAGGCCGAGCACGTCGCTCACGATGTCGGCGATCCGGTCGACAGAGGTCGTGGTCCGGGTGCCGAGGTTGTAGATGTTCAGCTCGTCGTCGGCGTGTTCGACGGCGTGGCTGATGGCGGCGACACAGTCCTCGACGTGCAAGTAGGATTTTTCCTGTCTGCCGTTGCCGAGGATGACCAGACGGTCGGGGTCGTCCCGGAGCTTCCTGATGAAGTCGGGGACGACGCCGATCCGCATCCCGGGCCCGAGGATGTTCGCAAACCGGAACACCCACGACTGGATCCCGTGGCTGTGGGCGTACGTCGAGATCAGCCCCTCCTCTGCGAGTTTGCTCGCACCGTACGGGCTGATCGGTTCGAGCGGGGCGTAATCCTCCGGGGTCGGCCGCGGAGCCTCGCCGTATACGGTCGACGAGGAGGTGTACACGAGCCGGTCGATCCCCACCTCGTCCACGCGTTCGAGGACGTTGTACGTCATCGTGCCGTTGTCCTCGAACTGCTTTCGGGGGCGGTCGGCGTTGACGTCCTTCGCGGCCGCACAGTGGAAGACGGCGTCAGTCTCCGCCGTGATCGTGTCTGCGACAACCGCCGGATCGGTTAGATCGCCCTCGACGAAGGCCGCCCCGTCGGGAACGCGCTCCCGGCTCCCGTTCGAACAGTCGTCGACGACCAGCACGTCGTTGCCCGCGAGAAGGCGGTTCGTGAGGCGGGAGCCGACCAGTCCGGCACCCCCGGTGACGGTCAGCCGTTTGCCCTGAAGATCCATGGACGATCCTGTATCGGGAGTGTAATGGGTGTTTTGGGACTGGACTGGGCGTCCGGGACCCGCAGCTGCCGTCATTGGACGTGCCGCGGCCAAAGGGAATATATTCCTCTGTTGCGTTTGAAAAGATGAACGCGTCGGTAGCCGACCGCGAGCAGAGTGCAGTGTGTTTATGTAGCGCAGGCCCAAAGGGGAGAAAAGTCGTTAGTACGACAGTACACACAGAAGTGTGGGGCAGTGCAGCAGACACAGTCACCGGCTGTAGACAGAGCAATGCAAGACGAAGACGCTATACAAGGACTCAAGCGGCTTGGGCTGACGACCTACGAGGCACGGGTCTTTCTCGCGCTCCAGAAGCTCGGGAGCGGGGCGGCAAGCGAGATCAGCGACGTCGCGGATGTCCCCCGATCGCAGGTGTACGGAGCAGCGGAGGGGCTCGAGGAACACGGGCTCATCGAGACGCGGCAGTCGACACCGACCGCGTACCGGCCGGTGCCGCTGGAGGAGGCGCGGCGCCAGCTGCTCGACCAGCTCGCACAGACGGGGGAAGAAACGTTCGACTACCTCGACACCGTCACGGACACCGCTGCGGGGGAGGAGCGCAGCGAGTCGATCTGGCTGATCCGCGGGAGCGACGTGATCGCCTCGCGCATCGTGTCGATTGTCGGGGACGCCGAGAAGCGGCTGCTGTACGGGGCGGACGAGCCCGGGATGTTAGAGGACGAAGTCGTCGAGGCGCTCCTCGACGTAGCCGGGGACGGCGTGACAGTGGTCGTCGCGAGCGTGAACCCGGCGGTGCTGGGCGCGGTACCCGAACCGCTCGCCACGCATCGTGTCCCCGACGAGCGGGATCTGGACGTCGATACCGCCCGTCTGGTCGTGGCCGACGACGCGACCGTCCTCATGAGCACCCAGCAGCCGGAGGTGAGCACCGGCGACACACAGGAGGTCGCGTTCTGGACGGCCGGAAACACGTTCGCTTCGGTGCTCGTGGAACTGGCCGAGGGCTGGCTCAAGGACCCGTTCCGGTAAAGTCGCGGAGAACCGGCGGCTCGCAGACCGGTTCCAGTGGCGCCGAAAAGAGCCGGTAGCCTGAAACTTCCAGCAGTCCAGACACAAATATGGGCACACCGCGCGACAACCCGGACCGGCAGATGGCCGAGATCATCGAATGGCTCCACAAGGAGTACCCCGATACTGGTATCTCGCTGCGGTTCTCGAACCGACTCGAGCTGCTGGTGGCCGTCATCCTCTCGGCGCAGTGTACCGACGAGCGGGTGAACTCGGTGACCGAGGAGCTGTTCGAGACGTACCAGACGCCGGAGGATTACGCCGAGGCCGATCAAGAACAACTCACAACGGAGTTGAATTCGATTACCTACTACAACAACAAGGCCGAGTACATCCGGGCCGCCTGCCAGCAGATCATTGACGAACACGACAGCGAGGTCCCTGACACGATGTCGGCGCTGACTGACCTGCCGGGCGTCGGCCGCAAGACGGCGAACGTCGTTCTCCAGCACGGTCACGACGTCGTCGAGGGGGTCGTCGTCGACACACACGTCCAGCGGCTGACGCGTCGACTGGGCGTCATCGAGAGAGAACGACCCGAGGCGATCGAGGCGGAGCTGATGGAGCTCGTCCCGGAGGCGGAGTGGCAGGAGCTGACCCACCTGCTCATCAGCCACGGCCGGGCGGTCTGCTCGGCCCGCAGTCCGGACTGCGAGGACTGTGTTCTCGAGGATATCTGCCCGTCCTCCACACTCGACAGCGACGTCGACCTCGCGAGCGGCAAGGCGTGGTAAGCAGCACCACGACGACCCGCCGAAGGTCGGCACTCCGAAAGAACTGTACCAGGGTATTTTGTCTTTCCCCCGTGTAGGTGTGTGCATGAGCCGAATACTGGTTCCTGTCGAACTCCCCGACGCAGAACCTATCTCGCAGGTGCTCGTCGACGACCTCTCATCGCTCGACGTTGTCATCCTGGGCCACTACGGCGTTCCGGAACAGACACCGCGGGACATCGCCAGGGAACAGTTCGAGGAGGACGCACAGGCAGAACTCGATGAACTGGCTGCTCGGTTCGAAGAAGCGGGCGCGTCGGTAACGACTCGGCTCGTCTTCGGGAAAGCACGCGGGGAGACCATCGACCGCATCGCCGTCGAAGAGGACTGTGACGCGGAACTCGACCCGGCAGAAACCGACCACGTCGGCCACATCCTCGTTCCGATCCCGGACGTCGCCGAGTTCTCGCGGCTGCCGGAGTTCGTCCACGTGCTCTGTGAGGACGTAACAAGCGAGATCACGCTCTTTCACGTCGTTGAGGGCGAGGAGGACCGCGAGCGCGGGGAGGAGATCGTCGAGCGCACCCGAAGCGGCCTGATCGACGCGGGGTTCGATCCCGACCTTATCGACACACTGCTTGTCGAAGGCGAAGAACACGACGAGGAGATCATCCGCATCGCCGGCGAGTACGAGGCCGTGGTGATGTACGAGGCAGAACCCCGGACCGGCGACCGCTTTTTCGGGTCGCTGCCCGACCGGATCAAAAAGGAAACCGGCGACCCGGTTGTCGTCGTCCGGCGCGACTACGAACCGACGGTGCGACCACAGGAGTGAGTCGGCCGATCAGACGGTTGTGCGTGACTGGTCCATGTGCGAAGGAAGCCGACTCATGGGCGCTACAGCCCGACTGACGCAAGATTGGTCGGGAAAG
>PXQK01000084.1 GCA_003022085.1 Halobacteriales archaeon QH_10_65_19
GTTCACCTCGACTGTCTCCCGGAACTCGGCTGTATCCACGGTTTCGGGGGTTCCCATTGCAGTGACCGGGTTGATGCCCGCGTTGTTCACCAGGACGTCTACGCCGCCGAGCTCCTCGTCCACGCGGTCGAACAGTGTGTCGACAGCCGTCTGATCGGTCACGTCCGTCGGGACTTCCAGGGACCGTCCCCCCTGGTCGCGGACAGCCCCGGCGGCCTCGCTCACGTCTGACTCCGTTCGGGAGACCGGAACGACGTCTCCACCTGCCGCCGCGAACGCGCGAGGGATCGCCAGCCCGATGCCGCGTGTACCCCCGGTGACGACCGCCACACTGCCGGTCAGGTCGGGTTCAATTGCTGTCATCATGCTCGCTGCGTCCGCCCTTGGCAAGCCTCTTTCGGGGGAGTAGCTTCATACGTACCCGCGTCTATACTCGAAGCATGCGAAAGGAGGTTGTCACGCCACCGGAGCTGGCGGAGCCGAGCGGGTTCAACCACGGACTCGTCGTGGACGGCGGCCGGACGCTGTATCTCGCCGGACAGGACGCCACCGGTCCCGACGGGGAGATCGTTGCGCCCGGCGACCTGATCGGCCAGTTCGAGCAGGTGATGGAGAATCTTGTGGCCGTGGTCGAGGAGGCCGGCGGCTCGGGTGCGGACATCGTCAAACTGAACCTGTTCGTCGCGGACCGCGAACAGTACCGCGCACACCTGGGCGAGGTCGGCGAGATATTCGCGGCGCACGTCGACGAATATCCGGCAATGGCGCTGTTCGAGGTGAGCGGGTTCTTCAAGAAGGAGGCACTCGTCGAGATGGAGGGGTTTGCTGTCCTCGACGAAGAAACGGGGGGCCAGGGATGATCGATCGGTTCGAGCTTGCAGAGCGCCACGAGCACCACCGCGAGGCGGTCCGCGAGTACTGCGAGGCAGAGATCGAACCGCATGTCGAGCGACACGAGCGCGACGGAACGTTCCCCGAGGCGATTGTCCGCGAGATGGGGGCAGCCGGCCTGATCGGCATCCCGTTCCCGACGGACGTCGGCGGGGAGGGCGAGGATTACCGGTCGTTCGCGATCACCGTCGAGGAACTCGCCCGTTCGTGGAAACTCGTCGCGGGTGCGGCCAACATCGCCTGCGGGCTTGTCGGCTATCCCATCGAGGGGTTCGGCACCGACACACAGCGCGAGGAGTGGCTCGGCAAGATCTGCGCCGGGGAGTGGATTCCTGCGTTTGCGCTCACCGAACCCGAGGCGGGGAGCGACGCATCAGCGCTCGGGACGACCGCCGAACGCGACACACACGCCGACGAGTGGGTCATCGACGGCCACAAGGTCTGGACGACACACGGCGGGGTCGCCGACTTCCTGCTCGTCGTCGCCCGGACCGGCGAGGGCGAACGAGGGCACGACGGTATCAGCCTCATCGGGGTTCCAAACCCGCAGGAGCGCGACGGGTTCGAGGTCGAGCGCAACATCCCCTGCATGGAGGGCGACGCGGCAATCGAGAGCGAACTCCGGTTCGACGGCCTCCGCGTGCCGGCCGAGAACCTCGTCGGCGAGGAGGGACGGGGCTTTCGCTACATCATGGAGGGGCTGGATATCGGCCGCCTCGGAACGGCAGCACAGGGGGTCGGCATCGCACAGGGGGCCTTCGAGGCCAGCCGCGCGTTCGCCGACGAGCGCGAGCAGTTCGGCAAACCGATCCGCGAGTTCCAGGGGATCGGGTTCAAACTCGCCGATATGGCCTCGGAGATCGAGGCCGCGCGGTTGCTGACACTCGGTGCCGCCGACGGACGAGACCGCGGCGAGCGGATCACAAAGGAGGCGGCGATGGCAAAGACGTTCGCGACAGACGTGGCGATGGACGTCTCCACCGAGGCGGTCCAGGTACACGGCTCCCGGGGGTACTCGAAGGAGTACCCGGTCGAACGCTACATGCGGGAGGCGAAGGGAACACAGATCTACGACGGGACAAACGAGGTCAACCGGATCGTGATCCTCAACCGGCTCTACGATGACTGACAGTACCGCTAACGAGCCGACGGCTGACGGAAGCCGTCTGCAGTACATCGAGGATCTTCGGGTCGGACAGAGCTGGGAGCCGGGCAGCGTCACGTTCACCGAGTCGGAGGTCCTCGCGTTCGCGGAGGAGTTCGACCCCCAGCCGTTCCACGTCGATCCGGAGGCGGCTGGGCGCCACTTCGACGGGCTGATCGCGAGCGGCTGGCACACGGCGGCGGCGTGTATGCGACCGTTTGCGACCGAGGTGCTCTCCGACGTCGCGGTCGTGGCCGCCCTCGGGATCGAGGACCTCCGGTGGCACGCGCCGGTGTACCCCGGCGACACGCTCTCCGTGGCGGTGTCCGTCGTCGATACGGAGCCCTGGAACGACCGGCGTGGAAAAGTGACCTTCGGGCTCGACGCGACCGACGGGGACGGCGACCGGGTCCACTCCCGGAAGGATCTCGTGCTCGTCGAGCGGCGGAGTCCCGATACCGGGGCCGGAAACGGCGATCGGTGACTGGTCCGGCGACCCTCCTGACGTCGGTGACCAGTCCGGCGACGCTCCAGGGGCCGATGATCGGTCCGCCGCCGCGCGAGTGGACAAAACTCATAAGCGTGCTACAAGTGAGTGCACAGTATGCTCGATGTCGCGGGACTAACGAAGACGTTTGGCGGTCTCACAGCTGTCGACGACGTCCACTTCACGATCGATCGAGGCGAACTCGTCGGCCTCATCGGTCCCAACGGCGCGGGCAAGACGACGCTGTTCAACACGGTGACTGGCGTGTTGAAGCCCGACTCGGGGACAGTCACGTTCGAAGGGGAGGAGATCACGAACGCGAAGCCGAGCAGGATCAACAAGCACGGCATCGCCCGGACGTTCCAGATCGTCCGGACGTTCGACGAGTCGACAGTTCTCGAGAACGTGACCACCGGCGCGGTCTTCGGCGCGAGCAGGAGCCGATCGATCGTGGAGAGCCGGGACGCCGCACGGGAGTACATCTCCTTTGTGGGGCTCGACGGGAAGGCGGACAACGAGACCAGCGAGCTGACGATTGCGGACCGCAAGCACGTCGAACTCGCGCGGGCGCTGGCCTGTGAACCCGACCTCCTCATGCTCGACGAACTGGGCAGCGGCCTCACGCCCAGGGAGATCGATGACCTCTGTGGGACAATCGAACGGGTCCGGGAGGAACTGGGCGTCTCGGTCCTCTGGATCGAACACATCATGGACGCGATCATGGACCACACCGACCGGATTCTGGTCCTCAACGAGGGCGAACTCATCGCCAACGGACCGCCGGGGGAGATCCAGCAGGACGAAGCCGTGTCGCGTGCCTACCTGGGAGGTGTCGAGGCGTGACCGACGCTGCCGGGGACCAGGACAACGGGACCGGAGTGAACGGGGACGGCAGCGGGGGAGTCGTCGTCGAGAACGTCGACGTCGCCTACGGCGACCTGCAGGTACTCTGGGACGTCTCGCTCGACATCAACCCCGACGACAGAATCGTGGCACTGGTGGGGCCAAACGGCGCGGGCAAGACGACGCTTCTGAAGACGCTGTCAGGCCTCCTCCGCCCGACTGCGGGGAAGATCCGGATATTTGGCGCCGACAGCGCCGACCTGTCGCCGTCGGAGATCGTTCGCCGGGGTTTCGTCCACGTCCCGGAGGCCCGGAACCTGTTCGACGAGATGTCGGTCCGGGAGAACCTCCAGATGGGGGCGTACACGGAACGCGACCAGTTCGAGGAGACGCTCGCGGACGTCTACGACGTGTTCCCGGTGCTGGAGGAACGGGCCGACCAGGCCGCGGGGACGCTGTCCGGCGGCGAACAGCAGATGCTCGCGATCGGCCGCGGGCTGATGGTCCAGCCCCGGGTTCTCGCGCTCGACGAACTCTCGGTCGGTCTGGCGCCACAGCTGACCGAGCGTGTCTTCCAAAAGGTCGACGACATCAGCGACGAGGTGACGGTACTGCTGACCGAACAGCACGTTACCGAGGCACTAGAACTCGCGGACAGGGCCCTTCTCCTGGAGAACGGGCGTCTCGTCGCGAAGGGTGACGGCGACGAACTGCTCGGCTCCGAACACATCCGCGACGCGTATCTCCGGGCCTGACCGGCGGTTTTGGGTGGTTCCCGTTGGGACCCGTGTGTGTCGCGATCAGAAGTCCCACTCGTCGGGATCGAACGTCGGGAGCGGGTCGCTGCGGTACAGTTCCTCGAGGTGCCACTCGCCCTCGGAGTAGTACTCGGGTGCCCCTGACTGGATTGTCGAGAGCATGTGGATCAGGTTGCTCACCTCGCCGTACTCGTTGTAGTTGATCGGGTTCTCCAGCAGCACGTCGAACTCGTTTTCCCGCAGCGCGTCCGCGATGTCGGCCGAGTCCGTCGAGTCGGCCGCCTCTATCGCCTCGGCGAACATCTGCACCGTCGAGTAGCCGTAGGCCTCGTGCGTGTCGAACCGGTTGCCGGTGTCCTCGGCGTACCGTTCGGCCACCTCGACAAAGTCGTCGCTGTACGGGTTGGAGACGTGCTGGTGTGCGAACGTCGCGGAGTTCTCGCCGAGCGCCTCGTTGAGAACCCCTGGCGGGAACCCGGCACCGACGGTGAAATCGTGGTTCATACCCAGGTCGATCGCCTGGCTGTGGATCGTCGGCGAGCCGGGTGGGTGCCCCGAGGCGAGGATCACCTCGGAGTCCTCGGGGAGGTTCCGGAGGACCGGCGCGAAGTCGCTCGTGCTCACCGGGGTGACCTCCATCGAGAGGTTGATGCTGTCGGGAACCAGTTCTCCGAGCACGGTCTCGACACTGCGCCCCCACTCGTAGTCACCGATGACCGCCCCGACCTCGCTGTACCCCTGCTCGTCGATCATTCCCAGCACGGACCGCATGTCCGTCACCGCAGAGTGTGAGCCCATCCGGAACGTGTAGCGCGTGTCCTTCGGAAGGATCCGGTGTGAGCCGGCCATGTGCAGGACCAGCGGTGCCTCCAGTTCCTCGGCCGTGTCCCGGGTCGTGATGCCGACGTCACTCGACACCGGCCCTGTTAGTGCCACGGCACCGTCCTCCTCGACCATCTCCCGGAACAGCGTGTCGGCCTCGCCGGGATCGCTCTCTGTGTCTGCCTCTGTGAACTCCAGGTCTCGCCCGAGAACGCCACCGTCGGCGTTTATTTCGTCCCTGGCGAACGCCATACCGGCGCTGTGGGCCGCTCCCCACGGGGCGAAGCCCCCCGACTGTGGCTGCAACGAACCGATCGTGATCGGCCCGTCGTCGCCGCCGCCAATGGTTTGTCTCCGTCATCTCGTTATTCACACCCCAAACAATACCCAAGGAACACATTAATTTTTGGTCACGAAATCTCAGTATCTGCTCTCCCGGCGCTCGACGAGCGCGAGGTCCTCGAACCGGATCGCCCGGTCGCCGTCACCGGTGCTGGCTGTGACTTCGACACGCACCAGCCCGGTCTCCTCGTCCCAGGGCTCGGTGCCGGTGATGCTTGCGGCCACCGCGAGTTCGTCGCCGCCGTAGACCGGGCGTTCCCACCGGAGTTCGTCGACCCCGACCCCCGAGACCACGGCGGTGTCTGCAAACAGGCCGTCGACGAGCTGGCGCATGCAGACCGCCGCCGTATGCCAGCCGCTCGCAAAGAGCTGTCCGTACCGCGTCCCCGCTGCCGCCTCGGGGTCGACGTGGAACGGCTGAGGGTCGTACTGGGTTGCAAACTCGACGATGTCGTCCTCCGTGATCGTTCGGGAGCCGAGATCGAACGAGTCGCCCGCCTCGAAATCCTCGAAGTAGCGTCGCGCCATAGGTACCGTGTGTGCGGGCGACAGGAAAGAGTAATGACTGTCCCTAGCAGCGGCCCGCTTCTGACCGAGAACGGCTGCAAGCGGCCCCGGCCGACAGGAAAGATATAAAATCGTATAGGGAGAGATAGGAAGTATCTCAATGACGGACGCGACGACGATAGTCGAACTCTTCGTGGACGGCATCGCGAGAGGGGCACTGTTTGCACTCCTCGGGACCAGCATCACGCTGGTGTTCGGGCTCGGAAACATCCTAAACATCGCGATCGGGGGCTTTGCGTTCATCGCGCTGGTGGTGGCAGCCGAACTCGTCGGGCAGTCGCCAAACGTCGGGGTCGCCGCAGTCGGTGGCGTGGCGTCCGTCGTGGTTCTCGGGCTGACCGTAGATCGGACGCTCCTGTCGCTGGTCTACCGGGAGGAGGGCGAAGACCGGATCCTGCTGGGTATCTTCGTGACGCTCGGACTGATGCTGTTCTTCGAGGGCGTGCTGTTCGTCCAGTTCGCCCAGGGAGCTGCGCTGTCACACGGCGTCCCGGCGTTTACCGGCGGCGGCATGCGGATCAGAGGGTCGACAATCCTCATCGTCGCCGTCGCGAGCGTCGTGATCCTGTGTCTATTTTTCTTCCTGCGGCGGACGTATCTCGGCAAGGCGACCAGAACAGTGTTCCAGGACGAGGCCGGGGCGACCCTCTGCGGGATCAACCCGCGGCGGGTACAGACACTGA
The DNA here is from genome assembly GCA_003022085.1 of Halobacteriales archaeon QH_10_65_19. Next base: position 6,538 of record PXQK01000084.1, read on the forward strand.
TTTTCCTCATCAGCGTGGCCCTCGCGGGGACGGCTGGAATCCTGCAGGGCATCCAGTCCCCACAGCGGCCGGCTGCCGCGTTCGAGCTGACTGTGTTCGCGATCATCGTCTCGGTCGTCGGTGGCGTCCGCAACGTCCGTGGCACCGTCGGGGCTGGTCTGTTGCTCGGACTGGTCATCACGTACGCGAACTTCTTCATCGGCGCGTTCGTCGCGAAGATTATCCTCTTTACGGTGGCCGTCGTCGTTTTGCTCCTCAGGCCGGAGGAGATAGCATGAAACTCTTCGGTTCCCGCTCGGACGCCTGGAAGGCAGTGGCCACTCTCGTGGTGCTGGCAGTGGTGCTCCCGGCCTACGTCATAGAGACTGGCGGTACCTACCGGGCCCGCGTGATCGAGCTGCTCCTCGTGTACGCGCTGATCGCGATGGGGCTCAACATCGTGTTCGCCCACACCGACCAGCTGTTCCTGTTCAGCGGTGCGCTCGCCGGCATCTCCACCTACCTGACGGTGACACTGGTCGATCTGGTCGGCGTGACGGCCTGGGCGGTGTTCCCGGCGGGAGTACTAGCCGCGGGCCTGGTCGGGTTGCTCGTGAGCTTCGTCTCCGCCCGGCTCGAGATGTCCATCATCGTCATTGCGATTCTCACTCTGAGTCTCCAGCTCGCCGCCGAAGAGTTCTTCCAGGGGGCCCGCGACATCACCGGCGGGACGACCGGTCTCCGGTTCTCCGGCCTCGAACTCCCGTTTCTCGAGGACGCACTCGGGCTCGCACCACAGATCGTGAACTACTACCTGTTGTTGCTCGTGCTCGCCGGCGCGCTGGTCCTCTACAGTCGTATGATCCGATCCCGGTACGGGCTCGCGTTCGACGCGATCAGACAGGACACCGTCGCCGCGGAGTCGATCGGCGTCAACGTCGTGCGCTACAAGATGATCGCCGGTTTCACGGGCGCGGCGCTGATCGGTCTCGCCGGACCGCTGTACGCCACTGCCGAAGGTCGCGTGACCCCGGCGGCGTTCTCGTTTCTGACTGTCGACGTGACGGTACTGATCGTGCTCGTTCTCGGCGGAATGCGGACCATGCTCGGTCCCGTCCTCGGGGCCGCCGTGGTGACACTGATAAACGAAGAGCTCGGGGTCTTCGGCGAGTGGGAGACTGCTGTCTTCGGCCTCTTCCTGATCGGCCTGTTCCTGTACTTCAGCGACGGGATCGTCCCGCGGATCGAAAATCTCGTCAAACGGTACGACCTGGCGACACTCCCGGCGCGTGCACGCGATCGGCTGGGGTGATCCCGGGGCCGGTCATCCCGTTCGAGCGCCGCGGTGAGACAAAACAACAGCGGAACCCCACCCGTTTAGTGCTTCAGAAAAGAATTTCGACTGGCAGGTAGCCGGAGGAAGCCCCCGGCCGCTCGACTGCGTTCACTCCGTCGTCCGAGAATCGAAGATTCTCGTGATCACGAAAATCGAAGATTTTC
>PXQK01000072.1 GCA_003022085.1 Halobacteriales archaeon QH_10_65_19
CCCTGCCGATCCGATCGACGCTGGAGCCCGCGCCGGCGGCATCGAGGCCCAGAACGCGATCCGCGAGCAGGCCCATCGGGCCGACCTCGTGGTGATGCTCTCGACATCAACCCCGCGACCGTCACCCAGAATCGTCGTCTGATGAGGTGTCCCGCTGGCCGCTGCTCCCCGCGGCATCAGGGGACTTAACAGCCTCGCGGCCCGATATTGATCCAATGAGTGACGGACGCGACGACCGCTCGGAGTCGGCGCGCGACGGCGATAACCGGCCTCCGGGTGCGAGTGCGGGCAACGATCGGTCGGTCGGCACCCCGGGCGGACAGTCGCCCCGTACGGAGGCACGCGATTCCGCAGACGGCACGGCCCCCGAGGACGGACCAGCAGCCGGGGCGGGAACGGCACAGTCGACCGCCAGTCCGGGGCGCCGGCGGACCGACCCGGCGGAGTACACCACCGACAGGCGGTCGCTCTCCCCCCGGGTACAGCTCCACTGGGGGATACGGACAGCCATCGCCTCGGTTGTTCTGGGGCTCATCGCTACGTTCGCCCTGCGCGGGTTCGGACGGGACCCGCGGTTCGGCGGCGTACTCACGGCCGTGCTGGTGATCCTGGGTACCGTCTGGGTCGTGTTGCAGTACCGCGTCTGGATCTACCAGATCCAGGACGACGCAATCTACCTGGAGCGGGGCGTCGTCACACACGTCCGGACGCTCGTCCCCTACGTGCGGATCCAGCACGTCGACACCAGCCGGAGCCCCTTTGAGCGCGCCCTGGGGCTGTCGACGCTGGTCGTCTACACGGCCGGCTCGCGCGGCGCCGACGTCTCCGTCCCCGGCCTGACGCCGAGCGAGGCCAGCGACCTGCAACAGCGCATCAAGGAACTCGCGATCGAAGCCGAGGGAGACGACGCGCTGTGAATCTCGATCGCCGCTCGGTGCCGTACCGGATCTTCGAGAACGGGCTCCGGATCGTCGGCATCATCGTCTTCTCGGCGTTCGCTTCCTCGAGTAACGGTATGAACATGCGGAGCTTCCTGCTGTTTTTCCTCGGAGGGCTCGCGCTCGTAGTCGGCTGGCAGATCGCCTACGTCCGGCGCTACGAGTACCGCGTCACGGCGGACACGTTCGACATCCGCTCGGGGGTGTTCTCCCGGCGCGAGCGCGAGATTCCCTTCGAGCGTATCCAGAACGTCGACATCGCACAGAACGTCGTCCAGCGGGCGCTCGATATCGCGGAGCTACGCCTCGAAACTGCGGGCGGCAATGCGAGCGAAGCGACGCTGCGCTACGTGAGCCGGGAGGAGGCCTCGCGGCTGCAGGAACTGATCAGCGACCGGAAGCGGGACGAGACGACCCCCGAGACGGCCGAGGAGACTGGCGGCGACGTGCTGTTCGAACTCGACGGGCGGGAGCTCACGGTCCTCGGCGTCACGTCGGCCAACTTCCGCCTGCTCGGGCTGATACTCGTCGGACTCTCGTTTCTGGGGTCGCCGGTCGCCGCCCGGGAGGTGTCCCCGCGGATCGGGCTGTTGCTCCTGCTCGGTCCCGCGTTCGCTGTCGTGGGGCTTGTCGTCCTGTGGATCGTGAGCGGCGTCCAGGCTGTCTTCCGGTACTACGACTTCCGGCTGTCGCATCACGGCGAGGAGCTCCGGTACAGGCGGGGCCTGCTCCAGCAGTACAACGGCACGATCCCGCTCTCGAAGATCCAGACGTTGATGATCCGGGAGAACGTGCTCGCCCGCGCCGCCGGCTACGGGAGCCTGGTTATCGAGACGGCCGGCTACGCCCCGGGACAGGGTGGCAGCAGCGTCGAATCGGCGGTCCCTATCGCCAAGCGCGACCGGGTGATCGAGCTCGCACAGACCATCGAGGATGTCGGCGAGTTCCCCTTCACCAGGCCGCCGCGGCGCGCCCGGATGCGCTACCTTGCCCGCTACACGATCGTCATCGGCGTGCTCACCGGGCTGCTGTACGGCGTTCACGTCGTGACTGGCGAACTCCCGCAGTGGTACCTCGGTGCCGCCACCTGGCTCCTGGTCCCGATTGGGGCACACCTGAAGTGGTCGCACCTGGGCTACTACGTCGACGAGGACTACGTGGTGACCCGTTCGGGGTTCTGGACCCGGCGGACGACCATCGTTCCCGTCTACCGGGTGCAGACTGTGAGCAACTCACAGACGGTCTTCCAGCGCCGGCGTGACTTGGGCACGCTCGTCGTCGACACGGCGACATCCGGTGGCTTCTGGGGCGGTAACGCGGTGGCGCTAGACATCGACATCGAAACCGCGCGGACGCTCCGCAGGCGGGTCCACAGCCGGTTCCAGCAGTCGCTCCGGGATCGGCGGGATCGGCTCCGCCGAGAGCGGGAGCGAAAACGGGAACGGGAACGGGAACACGGACGGGGGCAGTCACTCGGCTGATAGCGACAGCCCACAATCGAGGGACAGCCTCGGGATCGGTCCGGAACCACGGCGACAAGGCTTATCAACATCGACCCGTAACCCGCAACCGACAGCCGTCACCCAGAACCGAACCATGTCCGAGATGGAAGAGAGCGTGTCTGGATTCAAGCGGCGAGGGAGTTGGGTCGACATCGTGGAGCACGGCGAGCGGATCGCGCAGGCGCTGGCCGACCTCGACGACGATATCGACATCGACGAGGACGCGCTGACAGAGTTCGAGGAGTGGCGACCCAAGAGCCACGAGCGGCTCGACGAAGACGTCAGCGAGAAGACCGCCGAACAGGCCAGCGTCAAGGAGGGGAAAGGCGAGCAGAAGGGGAAAGACCCTGACGAGGACCTCCAGACCGCCGGCGAGAAACTCGCCGAATCGTACGCGAACCTCGACGAGCCCGACGAGGCCGTCGACAAGTGGGGCGAGAGCATCGACTACGTTGCCCGCGCCGCCGACTCCGCCGGCCGGAGGGCCATCCGCAAGGTCGAGGACACAGTCTACCAGAACGTGATGACCCAGATGTCGCCGTACTACTTCGACAACGAACTGATCAGCGCGAACGTCCAGCGCAGCGGCCGCGGCGACAGCCCCGAGTACGTCTTCGAGGTCAACGTCAACGACGACGACCTCAAGATCCGGGTTTCGAACCTGCTCGCCGACTACGACGAGGAGGTCGAACGGTGGCACGTAAACACAGAGAAAGGCACCGACACTGTCGAGGCCGCCGAGGGCGTCGAGCCACCGGCGGACAACGGTGGCCCCGACGCCGATACGAACTAGCACGGATTGGTGTGACCGTGACGCAACCGGTGTCTGTCGCCGTCTCAGGGTTTGTACGTGTGTACCCCGAGGACGCGCCCGTCAACTCCAGTCCATAAACACGCCACACCCACACCTCGTGGGCCGAAGGTGCACCAGCAAACCTGCAAGTTCACAGCCGGGGGACTCATAGGGTCGTGCGTGAGTACGTGGAGATGTCTACCCCGGAATCGTGCTGAAACGCGTAAATACATCGGTTTGCGTGTCTTGCCATTCCACAGAGTCACGTCCGACAGTATCAGCACGGTGTCGGCACCGGCGCGGCGGAGTTTCTCGATGTTGTCCTGGACGGTCGCGCCGGCGACGAACTGTTCGCTGCGGGCACCCGCAAGCAACTCGACACGTTCGCGACACGGGCCACGGAGGGCGGCAGATGACGGGGGAACCGCACGTGGCGTCGGACCTGTCGTCGTCTTCGGCCGCTCACCCGGAGTGCTGGGACGACAGCTCCGGAGGTGAGCCGCGGTAATGTTCGCGCCTGTCCTGCAGACGACGACCGAAGTGGTGCTCGACGACGAGGACGACAACCACGACGTGACTGCTTACCGGCGCCTGACTGCGACCGCACCGAGAGCCAGCAGCGCGGTGACAGCAACGAGCCCAATACCGGCGGCAGTCGCCGGGACAGCGCTGCCGTCGGAGCCCTCTTCGACCGCGATTGTGGCGTCGTTGCCGAATATCGGGACGCTGTACTCGTCGGTCAGCCGGACGTCGGAGTCGTCGAACGCGAGCGTCGTGGTGCCGGCCGGAGCGTCGGCGGCGGCCTCGAATGTGAGCGTGGCTATCCGTTCGTCGCCGGTCGTGCCGTCAGCGGGCGGGTCACGCCGCTGTTCGACGACGACCTCGCCGGCCCCGTTGTTTACCTCGACGTTCGTCTCGACATCGGTGGGCTCGTCGCCTTCGAGCCACGGCGCGGGCTCGACGTCCTCGACTGTCAGGATCGACGCGTTGTAAGCCGTGACAATCGTCATCGCCTCGACGCCGACGTCACCGACACCGCCGTCGCTCGCGACGTACACGTCGACCGTCAGTGAGTCGCCGGCAGCCACGGTGTAGTTCTCCTCCGCGGCGTAGATGACCGTCGGCTGATCACCCGCTGTTGCGCTCCCGACGAGCGCGCCGCCGAGGAGGGCAACAGCAAGCACGAGCGCTAAACCGGCCCCCGCAGCGAGGGCAGCACTCCCCCGGTGTAGCGATCTCTCCGGCGTGTCCGCTGTCATGGTGCCGGCACGTAGGGGGGCGGGACAGTTGAGCCTTGCCAGTCACGGACGCGGGTCCCGACTCCCGAAATCAGCCGGGCGCACGACGTGAGCGAGGATATATTACTATCCGGCCCAATCGTCCGACATGGACACTGCGGTGCTGCGCGACGACATGGTCGACAGCCTCGAACACGAGAGCAAGGCGTGTGTCGAGAGCGACGCAGTATCGGTCGCGATGCGGACGGTCCCGCGCCACGCATTCCTCGAAGATGAGCGTGGCGCATACGCGGACCGGGCGTTCGAGCGGTTCGGCACCCGCGTGCTCGCGCCGAGCACCGTCGGCCGGCTGCTGGAGGCGCTCGCGCCCGACCCCGACAACTCCGTGCTAGTCGTGGGCGCCGGCGTGGGCTATACGGCGGCCGTCCTCGCGGAAATCGTCGGCGGCCGGCAGGTGCAGGCGGTCGACATCACGCGCCGCCTTGTGTACGAGGCCCGGGAGAACCTCTCGGAGGCCGGCTACCCGGAGGTACTGGTCAACCGCCGCGACGGCGCCGACGGGTTCCCCGAGTACGCTCCTTACGACCGGATCCTGCTCGAAGCCGCAGCGGTCAGGCCGCCGGCGGCGCTCGTCGACCAGCTCGCCGACGACGGCTGGCTCGTGATGCCGCTTGGCGCCCACGAGCAGTCGCTCGCGGCAGTGAGGCCCAGCGGCGCAATCGAACGGCTCGGGGGCTGTGCGTTCGCCCCGATGCTCGTCGAGGGCGAGCAGGCCGATACC
>PXQK01000073.1:0-12342 GCA_003022085.1 Halobacteriales archaeon QH_10_65_19
GATCGTTTCGACGCCGAGGCGGTCGACGCTCCCCCGAACGGAGTTGACGATGTCCTCGACGGAGCGGTTGCTCGGGTCGACCTTGGTTGTCAGGAAGATCTCCTCGCGGTCTACGTCGGCGTCCGCGATGGCGCTGCCGACTCCAGCCTCATTGTCGTACAGCTGAGCGGTGTCGATGTGTCGGTACCCCTCCTCAAGTGCCATCGAGACAGACTCGTAGGCCTTCTGTGTACTCATCTGCCAGGTACCGACGCCGATCTTCGGGACCTCATCGTCCAATCGGGTGACGTACTCCATCAGTATGACTGGATTGGAATGTCAGCGAGTGTGGCACAAAAAGCCTCCTAAAGGAGGCCGCAGGATTTGGAAACTGTGTCCAGCAGCACCAACACCCTGCAAGATGTAGCTTCGGTCGACGATTTCTTGAACCTGTTGTATGCCCACGATTACGGACTGTGTACCTGTCCCAGAGCATTCCATGGTTCTGCCATGAAACTGGGGAGTAATTTAATATGAATGCGGTAATATCTAACTAATAGCAGATAGCAACACCGCGTTGTCAGGAACGGATCGCGGCTGTGGCCGCAATCAGGCAATAGTCACGGAGTACGATGCTGGCGACAGGTGGTCCGCCGCGTGGACAACGGTAGAGCCGCGCTCGGGGCTGTCTCCGACAGAGAGGACAAACCATGGCAGAAACACCAAATCACAAGTACAACGTCCCAAATCAGGGACAACAGGACTGGCACGTACCGCTCAATGACAACTTCGAGGCCTTCGAGGTGGACATCGAACTCCGCGATGAGGAGGCAAACCTCGGCGACTACACACCCACAGACGGTGCGAAGTTCCTCGCAACCGACACTGGCGTGGTCTACGTCGGTGATGGGAACGACTGGAACCCGGCGTTCATCTCCGCGGGCTACGACCAATCGGCGGACGAGGCGACGTTCACCGCGACAGTCGTCGCACCGACGCTCGATGTGGGTTCGCTCACCGGACAGCTCACTGGCGGGACCGAACTCACCAGCATCGCCGGGACCAATCTCAGTATCGACAGCAACGGCCAACTCAACGCCGCAGGCGGTGGTGGCGGTGGCATCAGCAGCCTCAGTGGCGGCGACGGGATCGACCCAGACTCAATCGGCGACGGCGACACTGTCTCTGTCGCCTGGGGCGACGCCAGCAACCTCGATAGCTCGGGAGCGGTCGCCTCGCTCTCGGGGTCGCTGACCGGCGGAACGACGCTGACTGACATCACCGGAAACAACCTGAGCATCGACAGCAACGGCACACTCAACGCCACCACGAGCGGTGGCGGTATCAGTGGTCTCAGCGGCGGGAACGGGATCGACCCAGACTCAATCGGCGACGGCGACACTGTCTCTGTGGCATGGGGGGATGCCGCCGGCCTCGGCTCCAACGGTGAAATCACTGGCGGAAACTGGACGACGAGTGGTGGCTACCTAGAGCCGTCGGACAACAACGTGGACGGCATCGACGTCGAAGAAGTGCGTGCTCCACGCCTCACAACGCAGGCGGCATCGTTCGAGGTTTCTGTTAGCGGCAAACAGGTGCTGGAGTTGACATCCGAATCTGGTAGCGACTCGGGGAACTTCATCGCAGGGTACTCGGTCAATGGCACGGACACTGGAGTAAATGGTGCGGTGATCGGAGGCGGCGGACGGGAGGGACAGAGTGGCGTGGAGCAAAACAGTGTCACTGCCAGTTACGGCACGATTGGCGGCGGGGCAGACAACGAAGTCAGCGGCAAGGAAGCGACGATAGCTGGTGGACAGACCAACAAGGCCTCCGGAGACAAAGCTGCGGTCGGCGGTGGCGAAGACAACCAAGCACTGGGCCCACACTCGACGGTCGCTGGCGGTGACGGTAACGTAGCAGATGGCGAAACTTCGACGGTCGGTGGCGGCAACAACAACAGCATCACTGGCGAAGACTCGACAATTGCCGGCGGGACCGGGAACAATATCTCCGAGGACAACGCCGCTATTGCCGGCGGAAACGGGAACGAGATTACAAACAACACCAGCGCAATTGGCGGCGGTGCGCTTAATAAGGTCAACGGCCAGTGGGGGGTTGTCGCCGGTGGAGAGAGCAACACTGCAGATGCGAACCATTCTGCCATCGGTGGTGGCCTACAAAATCGCACATTGGGTCGGTACTCGACGGTCGCTGGCGGCGCACCGAGCGATTTCAACAACACCAGTGGAACACGGAACGTCGCCGCTGACAACTACTGTACAGTCGGGGGCGGCGGCAACAACCGCGCCGGGACCGACGACGGAAACCCGCAGAATGCGACGTATGCGACCGTTAGCGGTGGGAAAGGAAACAGAGCAACCGCTGAAGACGCGACAGTCGGTGGCGGTGAGAACAACAAGGCAACCGGAACCCGGGCGACTGTCGCCGGCGGAGCAAACCACGAGGCGACCGGCAACCGGTCGACTATCGGTGGCGGCGCGAACAACGACGCCAAGTCCTTCGACGCGACTGTCGCCGGGGGCGTCCAGAACAAGGCAAACGCCGGACAGGCGACAGTTGGCGGGGGTGGCGGCAACGAAGCAGGCGCGGAGAGCGCAACTATCGGCGGCGGCGATAGCAACGCAGTGAGCGCTAAGTGGGGGACAGTTCCTGGCGGCCAAAATAACAAAGCCGGTGGGAGCCACTCCTTTGCTGCCGGGAGAGCAGCGGAGGCTAACGAAGACGGGTCGTTCGTGGTTGGCGACCATACCACTAATCAGGTCTCCAGCACAGCTGCCGGTCAGGCGGTGTTCCAACAGGAACTGATTTCCCGCAACACGATCAAGGCCGGCGATAGCTACATGTTCAGCGATTTCCCCAACATCTCGATTGAGACTTTCAACCCGACTCTCGGAGAGCCAGAGCTGGTTTTGGCTTCCGGCTCTGGCGGAGGGAGCGTGTCAGTGTTGCCCGGTGGTAGTCTCTCTGCTGGCGGCAGGGTCCAATCATTCGGAGACGATAACGGTGTCGCTGCCAACTTTAGCGGTAATGTCATAATCGGAAATCTACAAAGCGACACAGGCTCGAACGTCGTCATCAACGCCAACGACGAACTTGCAGTGGAATCGTCGAGTGCTCGCCACAAGACAAACATCCAGTCACACGCGACCAGCGGAAATGTGCTTGACCTCCAGTTGCACAGTTTCGAGTACGAGGACACAGGCTCGGAAGATGTCGGCCTGATCGCAGAGGAGGTCGAAAACCACGTTCCGGAAATTGTGACCTACGACGACGAGGGTCGGCCCTACGGCGTGAAGTACGACCGCGTCGGTCTCCACCTCGTTCCCGAGGTCCGTGAGAACCGCGAGCGTCTCGACGACATCGAGGCGGGGGCTTCCGAGGACCGTGTCGCGAAAGTTGAAGCCGAACTCGAAACGAAAGATGCCCGTCTCGACGACCAGCGCGACCGCATCGAGCGCCTGGAGTCACGCGTCCAGCGCGAGACTGAGACCGCCAATGCGCTGCGGAAGGAACTCACAGACAAAGACGAACGCATCGACGAGCTGGAAGCCGAGAACGAACAGCTCCGGGAGCGACTGACCGCTATCGAGGAGCGACTCGACGACATCGCGTGACGGGCCAACAGGCCGCTTAGACCAGAATGTGGGCTGGGAGGTCGTCCCGGATGATCGTATCGCAGTAGACACAGCGCACGCCGTCGTCGAGCACCTCGAACCGCGAGCTGATCGGTTCGTCGTCGACCGTGATACAGTTGTGGTTCGAACACTGGAGGATACCGGACACCTCGTCGGGCCGTTCCACCCGGTGTTTTTCGGCGACCTCGTACCCCCGGATGATGTTGATCGTCGCGGCGGGGGCGATCAGGGAGAGCACGTCCAGTTCCGATCGCGAGGACGTTCAGCGCCTGTCCGCCGGGGATGTGGTCGATCACAGTGCCGTTCTCGATCTTGCTGACGCGGAGTTCGCGTTCGGTCATTGCCGGCCCTCCAGAAGCGAGTCGAGAAGCGCCATCCGTACCGGGACGCCGTTGTGGGCCTGTTCGAAGTACGTCGCGTGGCTGGTGTCGTCGACGTCGTAGGCGATCTCGTCGACACGGGGCAGCGGGTGCATCACCGTCAGATCGTCGTCCGCCCGTTCGAGCGTCGTCGCGTCGATCTGGTACTCGCCGGCAACCTCGCGGTACTCGCTCTCGTCGGGAAACCGCTCTTTCTGGATCCGGGTGACGTACAGCACGTCCAGCGATGGGAGGATCTCCTCGAGGCCGGTGTGTTCCTTGGTCGCCGACCCCTCCTCGTGGAGGTCGTAGCGGACGTTGCGCGGCAGTTTGAGACTCTCCGGGCTGACGAAGTGCTGGCGTGCATCGAAGTTCGTCAGCGCCTGCGCCAGCGAGTGGACCGTCCGGCCGTACTTCAGATCGCCCATGATCCCGATCGTCAGCCCGTCGAGTCCCGCCGCCTCCCGGATCGTATAGAGGTCGAGCAGCGTCTGCGTGGGGTGCTGTCCCGCGCCGTCACCGGCGTTGATCAGCGGCACGTCGACGTACTCACTCGCCATCTGTGCCGATCCCTCGCTGGGGTGACGCATGACGAGTGCGTCCGCGTACCCCTCGACAACGCGGACGGTGTCGGCGAGGCTCTCTCCCTTCTTCACACTCGAAGAGTCGACCGGCCCCATGTCCACGATGTTTCCGCCGAGCCGTTTGATCGCCGCCGAGAAGCTCATCTTCGTCCGTGTGCTCGGTTCAAAAAACAGGAGCCCGAGCAACGCGTCGTCGTGACGGTCCGCGTACGCCGCGGGATCGGCCGCGATATCGCTCGCACGGTCGAGGACTGCCTCGATGTCCTCCCGCGAGAGCTGTTTCGTGCTCGTGATGTGGTCGTGACGCATTGCTGGTACCGCGGTTGCGGACGCTATTGAATTCTCCGACACTGACCGAGACACACCCCCGCGATCCCTCGCGACCGGCAGTTTAAGTAAGAGGCCGTGGCCAGACTCCACATGCTCGCTATCGCAGGCGGGAAAGGCGGCTGTGGGAAGACGACGACGGCGCTCGGACTCGCCCGGGCGCTTGCAGGCCGGAATCGGACCCCGCTCGTCGTCGACGCGGACAGCGACATGCCGGACGTCCATCACGTTGTCGACCTCCCACCGGAGCCGGGGGTCGACCGGTGTAGCGGCGGGACCCCACTCGACACGGTTACCCGTGAGTCCGACCGCTTCCCCGGCGTCAGAGTCCTCACCGGCGGCCGCCGGGAACACCTCGATACGGCGCTTCGCACGGTGCGGTCGTGGCCAGGGCCGGTCCTGGTCGACTGCCCGCCGGGTTCGGGCCCGGACGCGACGCGTCCGCTCCGCCACGCGGAGAGCGCCCTGATCGTGACCACCGACGAGCCGGTGTGTCTGGAGGACGCTACCCGGACAGTCAGAACCACCCGACAGCTTGGTGTCGGACCGGCGGGCGTCCTGATGGTCCAGGCGAGACACGGTGACCTGCCGACTGCTGTTGCGGGCTGTCGCGTCCTCGGGGTTGTCCCCTTTGTGTCGGATCCGTACGCGAACGGACGGGTGCGGGAGGCCTGGCAGCGGGTTGCCGGGCGGCTCACCCGGTCTTTACCGCTGTACTCTCGAGTCTCCTCGTCTCACCCCTCGAAACGCCCGGTCATTCGAGGGTGGCCGAAAACAATCACAGCAATCCGTATCAAACGGTTCGTACGACCCGGAAACGGGCTTTTTCAGTTCGTGAAAATAGTGGCGGAACGTTTAATCAGCGAGGAGGATTAGATTCAGCACAGTGGCCGACCGGTTACAGACTGGCATCGACGTCCTGAACCGGAAACTCGGGGGCGGTCTTCCAGCGGGAAGTATGGTGGTCCTGTCGGCCAGTCCGCGGAGCCAGGCGGAGCTGTTTCTCTACGAGATCACGAAGACGCGGGGGACGCTCTGGCTCTCGCTCAGCCGGGAGGAGGCAGCCGTCGCCGACACCATCCGGAACACGCCGACGGAGACTGGAGACCCGACTATTCGTCACATTTCGGGGGAAGCGCCGCTGGACAACGCGAGCAAGCTGATCAGTGCCCTCCCCGAGACGTCGAACCTGATCATTGACCCGCTGGACGTTCTGGAGTCCCAGGAACCTCCGTCACGGTTTCGGAGCTTCTTGAACGACCTCCAGAACCACATCTTCAACACGGATAGCCTCGCTATCATGCACTGTCTGGAAGGCCGTAGCGTCCCGCCCCTGCGGGATACGACCGAGCACTTCGCCGACGTCATCTTCCACCTCGAAACCGATATATCCGGCGACGAGATCGAAAACCGCCTCGCGATCCCGAAGTTCCGCGGCGGGCGCGCGCCGATCGACACGATAAAGCTCGAACTGACCGAGGAAGTGTCGGTCGACACCAGCCGCGACATCGCGTAGTCAACTGTGGCTCTCCGGCGGTACGGAGTCCCAACAATCACTGTGACTGTTGTCGCGAGTGCCGCCCCCCGTGGAGGTCTCGTGTTCCTACACAGTCGAACTGTTAAAGCCGGCAGGCCGAGACCGTGCGGTATGGGACTGCTTGGAACACTGGTGGGTGACGACGGGGAGCCGGCAGTCGGGCTGTTCGTCGACGGTCCGAACGTCTTCAGAGAGGAGTTCGACATCGACCTCGACGAGCTCCGCGCCGTCGCCGCCGAGGAGGGACCCGTCGCGAGCGCCAGGCTCTATCTCGACGAGCACGCGACGCCGGCGCTGATCCAGGCCGGCGAAGCGCGCGGCTTCGCGGTTGTCACCACCAGCGGCGACGTCGACGTCAGGCTGGCTGTCGACGCGACTGCGGCGGCGGTCGGGGGCGACATCGACGTGCTCGTGGTCGTCTCGCGGGACACCGATTTCAAGCCGGTGCTCGAACGGGCCGCACGCGAGGGCGTCCGGACGGTCGCGGTTGCCCCCGGGACGCACGGCCGCTCCGACGCGCTACGGAACACGGCCCAGCGCGCGCTGACGCTCGGGGAGTGATCTCGGACAGACAGTCGTGGCTCCGTACCATACGGTCGTGGGTGATTATAGTCACTCGTTACGGCCGAGTTCCGCCAGCAGGTGTGAGACGTGGATCCGGTCGTTGGCCCCTTCCTGGAGGTCCATGTCGATCTCGCCCGCGAGACGGTGGATGTCAGCGAGTTCCTCGCCGGCGTACCGCGAGCGGGCGACGTCAAGGATCTCCTCCAGCACCTCGCTCCCGCTGTAGCCTTCGTCGACGAGCAGGTCGTCGAGCGTCGAGCGGGCGTCGGTAAAGGCGCCGACCTCGGCGTCGGCGAGCATCGCTTGGACCTGCTCGTTGGTCCCAACCGCCGAGAGCGTCTCGTAGGCGGCGTTCATCGTCATCTCGCCCTCCGTCTCGGCGGTGGTCTGAGCGCTCAGGATCGCCTCGCGGAGGTCACCGCCGGAGGCGCCGGCGATGTACTCCAGGCCGTCGGCGTCGTAGTCGACCCCCTCGTGCTCGGCGATCCGTTGGAGCACCGTGACGATCTCCTCGGGCGTCGGCGACCGGACGGGAATCGGGAAACACCGCGACCGGATCGGCGCGATTAGCGCCGAGGGCTGGCGCGTCACGATGACGAACTGCGTCGCCCCGTAGTACTGCTCCATCACGCGCCGGAGCGCCTGCTGGAAGTCCTCGCGCATCCCCTCGGCGTTGTCGAGTACGAGAGTTTTGTACTCGCCGGTCACCGGCGAGTAGCTCGCCGACTCCTTCAGCACGTGGTTGATGAGGCCGGCCTTCGAGGACTCGCGCCGGCGCTGCGAGTCGAGAAACGGTGCGAAGCGGGGGTCCTCGCTGATCTCCTTTTTTGTCGCGTCGAAGAAGTCTGCGACGTTGATCTCGATCCGGTCGGCGTCGGGATTGTCGTGTGCCTCGCGGGTGAACGCCCGGACTGCGGCCGTCTTGCCGCTCCCTTTCGGCCCGTGGACGACCAGGTTCATCGGCTCTTTGAGCGCGCGCTCGAACTGGTCGCGGGCTGCCTCCTGGGGGAGTTCCGCGAGAGAAGGCGCGTGTGTCTCTGTCCACAGTGGGCCGTCCATCGCCCGTCGGTTCGTCGCCGCGGGCTACAAAGGTTCCCCTTCGGAGACGGTGGCAGTGGCGAGGATCGGCGGACCAAATCCCCGTCTATTTAATGATCGCCTCCATTTGTGCGAGCATGGCACTGGGACCGACCGCCGCGTTCCTGGCCGAAACCCGTCCGCCACACGGCGGTTCGACACACATTTCCGGTCAGTTCGACGGCGACGGTATTCTCGTCCCGCTGCTCACACCCGACATACCGACCGTGATCGACCAGTTGCGCGTTGCAGCATCGTTCGGGCGGACGATCGACGCGTCGCTCCACGTCATCGACCCGGTTACGGCGGCGAAACGGGATTCGGCAGAGCTGCGACACGAGTTCACGACGGACGACGAAGGGGAACTCCTCGACTGGGCGAGAGCGCACCTCTCACAGTCGGGATCGGGGACGAACGGACGGTTACAGTACACGCGGAACCTCGTTAGAGGGATCTCCCGCACTGCCGAGGCGAACGACATCGATACGCTTGTGATGCCGAGCGGATCGCAAACGGGGGTGCTCCGTCGGGAGGTCACCGAACGCCTCGCGCTTCGCGCCGACTGTAACGTGATCACCGTAAACGGGCAGCCGGGCTACGACCACGTCCCGTCGATTCTGCTGCCGGTTGCCGGGGGCCCACACTCCGATCTGGCGACGGACGTGGCACAGCGTATCGCCGCCGACTTCGACGCGTGGGTCGATATTCTCCACGTCGTCAACGAGGAGGCTCCAGAGCGCGTGCGCGAGCAGGCTCAGACGCACGTCGAAGCAGCCGCCGAACGGATCGCGCGTCCCGAACTGACGTCGACGTGGATACTGGAAGCCCCGGACATCGCCGAGGCCATCATCGAACAGTCCACCTACTACGGGCTCACAGTGGTCGGGGCGCCGACGAAAGGCCGACTGCGACGGTTCATCGCCGGCTCGACGAACCGCACGATCCGGAACAACGCACACAGCGTCGTGCTCTCCGCCAGGAAAAACTGCTGATAGTTCCACAGTACATCGCTACCTGTCTGTAACATCCCCTCCCGGCTCACAGCACGCCGTCAACACCAAGGGCCTCCAGCAGCGTCAGGCCGCTGAGCAGCGCCCCGAACAGGTAGCCCGCAATCGCCCCGCCGTTGAGCAGCGGGAGTCCGGCGTGGGCGCGCCCCTTCAGCACCATCCCCAGGAGGACAGAGAGGCCGAGCATCGTGCCGGCGATGGCGCCGAGCGCCGGGGGGTTGGCCGAGACCCCGAGCACGGAGAGCGACGGCCCCGAGTCGATAAAAAAGCCCGCACTCGCCACGAGCACTGTCGGGATCACGGCGTCTCCTAGGCCGATGAACAGCGCGTTACGCCCCGGCAGTTCCTCCCGGATAGCCTCGACTACCTCGTCGTCAGCCTCTTCGAGCGTCTCCTCCTCGATGGCCGCGAGCCGGTCCCCGTCGAGCTCCGTGACGTCCTCCGGTCCCAGCTCCGAGAGTTTTGCCGCGTCCGGCGGGTTGACCGCCTCCGTACCGTCTCCAGAACTCTCGCCCTCGTCATCGACCGGGTTGTCCGCGTCCAGAAACGAGTAGGACAGCGTCAGCGGCACGACCAGCACAACGGGGACCCGCATCTCCATCACGCCCGAGGCCAGCGTCAGCATGTGCTCGGTCCCGTAGACGCTGATGGCGTCGTAGACGGCGAGTACGATCAACAGCACGAGCGCGGGGAGGATGCCGAAGTTGATCCCGAACAGGCCGGCGCCGCCGATCCCCATGATGATCCCTGTCGCGTCGATGACGTACCACTCCGGGTACGTGTAGAGGGCAACCCCCACGGCCAGCGCACCGAGCCAGGCGACGGCGTCGACTGCTGTCCCCGCTACTGTGACCGAGAGGACGTCCGGCACGATAACCTGAAACACGAACAGAGAGATGTAGGCGCTCGCGAAGATGATGACCAGGCGCAGCGCCGCGTCGCCGCCGTACCTGATCGCCGCCAACATGAGCGCTGTCGCGACCAGGATCGCCCCAACGTAGAGGATACTGATCGTCGGATCACCCGTATCCTCGACGACCTGGTGGCCCTCCTGCTGGAACGGCTCGACGAGTGCCAGCGCCCCGACCTGCACCGCCAGGAAGATTCCCGCGATCCCGATGCAGGCGATCAGTTTCCGCTCGCGGTCGCCCATGGTCGGCTCTCGGTCAGGAGCCGTATGAGGATTTCGACCTCGTATCGACCGTTGCCCGTGGCGTCGCTACCGGGCGTAGACGGTGCGACCGACGAGCGTCGCGGGGTTCTCGGCCTCGGGAACCACGGCGAGATAGGGGCGACCCACGGGGCCGAAGACATCGACAACCTGCCCCGCGTCCTCGAGGTCCTCGTCGATCAGTTCTGTGCCGACGTCGGGGTAGGAGTCGTCGCGGCTGCGTGCGACTGCGACGGTGCCGGTCGCGCGGACGACCTGGCCGATCCGCCTCATGCCCTGATCACGTCGAGGTAGGCGGCCGTCGCCCCGATGAGGTCGCTCTTGCTGGCGGCGTCAGCCTCCTTGACGAGCACGCGGCCGCGGGGTTCGTACTCCCGCGGATGGGTCTTCGATCGCTCGATGACGGCGTCGTAGCCGACCTGCTGGACCGCCTGTGCGATCTCGTCGACAGTCGGATCCTCGACTGCCAGCTCCGTCGAAACGCGCCGGCCCTCGGCCCGCGTCTTTGTCGCGTCCAGGTAGACGGGCCAGATGACGTTTTCGACCATACCCGATGCTGTGTGGCGCTCGTACATACCTCTTTTTGACCCGGCTTCCCGTAGCCCGGGTATGAGCAACGATGACTCCCCCATGGAAATGACGCCCACTGTGGCGTGTTCGCGCTGCGACCGCGAGTGGGATCTCTTGTACGAACTCGACAGGCAGGGAGCCGGGAACCGCGCGCTGGAACAGTTCGCGCTGGACCATCACCGTCACACCGGCCACTATCCCGACGACGTAACACCCTGGATGGTCCGCTGCCGGCGCTGCCCGGACGGCGAGCAGTTCCTCTCCGAGCGGCCTGCCCGCCGCTTCGCCGAAACACACGCACGACACACTGGCCACCCGGTGCGCCTGGAACCGCCGGACAGCGACGCCACCGAACGGATCGACGGCCCCCGGGAGTCGTAGAACCGGATCCTGCGTGTCGAGCAACGTGCTCGGGGGAAACAGACGGCAATCAGGCTTCGACCGCCAGCCCGGCCCGGTCCGCGGCCTCGTCGGCGGTCGCGTCGTCGTGGATCACGGCGGCGACAGCCTCGGCGATGGCCTCCGGCGAGTCGTGCTGGAACAGCGACCGGCCCATCGAAACCCCGGCCGCGCCCGCGTCGATCGCACCGCGGACCATCGACAGCGTCTCCCTGTCGGTCCCCTTGCTCCCGCCGGCGATGAGCACCGGCAAGCGGGTGGACTCCACGACGCGCTCGAACGACTCCGGGTCGCCGGAGTAGCTGGTCTTGATGAGGTCGGCACCGAGTTCCTCCCCCAGCCGTGCCGCGTGCCCGAGGTCCTCCGCGTACGCGCCGGGGGCGCTCTGGTCGCTGATCTCCGGGCCACGGGCGTACGTCATCGCGAGAACGGGGAGTCCGAACCGCTGTGCCTCGCTGGTCACCTTGCCGAGCGTGGTGATCTGGTCGGGCTCGTACTCGCTGCCCACGTTGATGTGAAAGGAGACGGCATCGGCACCCGCCCTGATCGCGTCCTCGACGGTGGCGGTAGGCCGCTTGTCCCGCTCGTCCGGGCCGACGGTGGTTGAGCCGTTGAGGTGGACGATGTACCCGGCGCCGTTCCGGTTGCCGTGGACCCGCGGGGCGACCCCCCTCTGTGAGAGGATAGCGTCGGCGCCGCCCCGCGTGAGGGCGTCGATCGTCGATTCGATGTCAACCAACCCCGTGACTGCTCCCATTGTGATCCCGTGGTCCATCGGGACGACGAGGTACATGTCGCCTGTTCCGATCCGGTCGAGCCGTGCCCGTTTGCCTGCTGTCATTGTTATACTCTGGGGGAACGGGGATTATGAGTGTTGTCGTGGCAGCAGTCGATGACGTCCGCTCATACGGTCGTGCGTGACTCTATACCTAATTCATAGAAGCTATTGAGGAATCTGGGAGAGATGAAACAGCAGGTTCGAGGCGTGTGAGGACATCTTCGTGCCCGACGACCACCGCAATCACGGCTTTTTTACCCACCCTGACGACGACAGGTCGGTCCTGGTCGAGACGGATCGTCCGGCAGCAGTACGGTACGCCCCCGAG
>PXQK01000073.1:12382-13837 GCA_003022085.1 Halobacteriales archaeon QH_10_65_19
GCCGGGGGATCGGTGGCTGCAGTCTCGACCTGCTGACTGCGCCCAGCAGTGGCCCTACGCGTGTCGGCCGCCGAGGGATCGGGTGATAACACCGGGTCGGACGACGGGTCCGGGCCCGGGTTCGGCCCCCTGACCACGATGGCCGCCGCGGCGGGACTGGCTGTATTGTTGCTCCGTCGTCGGTAGCGCCGTTCTGTCCCCGGGACCGAGCACGCGGCGGTCGAAACCGGGAGATTCTCATGGGGCGACACAGACCTACGCGTATGCACCAGGTCATCGAGACCAACCCGTTCGAGGAGATCCCGACGACAGAGGAGGAGGCGACTGCGCTGTACCGTGACCTGGTCCGGGCCCGGGCGTTCGACGAGCGGGCGCTCTCGCTCCAGCGACAGGGCTGGATGAGCAGCTACCCCCAGTTCAAGGGGCAGGAAGCCTCCCAGGTGGGTGCGGCCCACGCGATGGACGAGGAGGACCCCCTGTTCCCCACCTACCGCGCCAACGCGATGCAGATCGCCCGCGGCGTCCCGATGAGCGACATCCTGCTGTTCCGCCGTGGCCACAACGAGTACAACTCCGATCACGACATGCCGATCTTCCCCCAGGCCATCCCAATCGCGACACAGATCCCCCACGCGGCCGGCGCGGGCATGGCCGCGAACTACATGGACGAGGACCACGCGATCCTCTGTTATCTCGGCGACGGCGCCACGTCGGAGGGCGACTTCCACGAAGGACTGAACTTCGCCGGCGTGTTCGAGGCACCCGTCGTCTTCTTCTGTGAAAACAACGGCTGGGCAATCTCGCTGCCGCGACGGAAACAGACCGCGAGCGCGACGATCGCGGGGAAAGCCGATGCCTACGGGTTCGACGGGCTGCGGGTCGACGGTAACGACCCGATCGCCGTCAAACACGCCGTCACGGAGAGTATCGGGAGAGTTCGTGACGGGATGCCGGTCCTGATCGAGAGTCTCACCTACCGACAGGGCGCCCACTCGACGAGCGACGACCCCTCTGTGTACGAACACACACAGGAAGACCTGCCCGACTGGCGGACCGCCGACCCTCTCGAACGGTTCGAGACACACCTCAGGGAGGGTGGCGTCCTCGACGACGAGCGCGTCGCGACAATCGAAAACGAGGCCGAGGCCGAACTCGACGACGCGGTCGAGATTGCGGAGGGGACACCGCGGCCCGACCCCGAGGAGCTGTTCGATTCGGTGTTCGAAGAGCCGACGCCGCCGTTGCAGGAACAACAGGAGTGGCTCGACTCCTGGGTCACCGAACACGGTCATCCCGACGCCGAGTTCTGAGGATTCCTGCGGATCGACCGGAACGTCGTAGTTCGATCTGTGCTGTCCTGTCCCAGTCAGACGGTTCTAGTGAACCATCCTGGTCCCCACGAATGGGTGGAACGACTCCGAAGATCTAAAGAACTAATACTCGTCGCCCCGACAC
>PXQK01000092.1:0-8785 GCA_003022085.1 Halobacteriales archaeon QH_10_65_19
TCACCGGCGACGAGGCGCTGTCGGGGACCGACGTGTTCGTCCGGTATCACTCGAAGGGCGACGCGACCCTGGAGAAGGCCTACGGTAGCAGCACCCGCAGGGAGGACGTCAACGAGAACCTCCGGCTGGAGAAACACACACAGTTCGACTCGGCGGCCGTCGCCGTCGGCGCCCAGTCCTACGCGGAGTACGTCGAGAACACCGTCGAGTACCAGTTCGTCGAGTGGGTCGTGCGCCAGCTGCTGTTCGAGATCCGCGAGACGGGCCACCAGAAGGAGCTCAAGGACCTGTACGACGTGCTGTCGGCGGTTGACCGGGCGGAGCTGTCGGGTATCGTTGAGGTCACCTACACGGCCGACGGGCAGGAAACCCGCAGCCAGGAGGCGTTCGATATCATCCTCTGGGACCGGATGGGCAACCCCCTGCTGGTCGCAAACCTGAACGACTCGCGGGAGGCGGCGACTGCGGACATGATGGAAGACCTCGTCACGGCGGCCGAGCGTGTCGGACAGTCAGCCGACCAGTTCGCCGGGGCCTTCCTGGTCACCCGCAGCTTCTTCGACCCCGGGGCGCTTGAGGTCACAGAAGAGGTGACACAGAGCGGCCTGTTCAGCCGTGACAAGCGCAAGAGCTTCGTGAACCTCTCGCGAAAGCAGGGGTACCACCTGTGTCTCGTGGAGGCCCGTAACGAAAACTTCCATCTCGCCGTCCCAGAGCTATGAGATCCTCCGTTCGGTGAACGGTGGGGCTCTCCTACTGACTCATACTGATTGCTGTGACCCTGTACCGGGTCGACTGCACGCAGTCATGCGGTCAATCACGTAGCGACTTACAACAGTCACTATCAGACAGGATTCCGCACCCCGCCCAGAACACTCACAGCCGTCCGTCTCAGTTTTCGACTTCCGCAATCTCGTCGATCTTCATCCCGTTGAGTTTGTCGATGATGTGGTCGAGTTTCTCGTCGAGATCGTCGACGAAATCGTGTGTGTCCTCCGTCGTAATCGCACCCTGACTCGAAGGCTCGATGAGATTCTCCTCTTCCAGAACACGCAGGGAGTATCGAACCTTGTGGTGTGGGTAGCCAGTCTCGTTAGACATCTTGACGATGCCTATCGGTTCGTTCTTGATCACCATCTGCAATACCTGCAGATGGCGCTCCAGCATATCGACCTCTTTCTCAAGCCTATCTATCATGGCAATTGTTAACTAGTATTGCCTGGATTTAAAGGTTGCTGTCGTTTCGAGTACGGAACCGACAGGTCCGCCGCAGTAGCTGTGTGGGACCGCTCGTGACGGTCTTCACGGCGGCGGTTTATGAGGGACCGTAATGAATACACGCCAAGCAAACCGGTCCGATTCGTCTTAATGCTTGGGGGATCGTCCATTTAACCCTCGTGAACATCCGACACTCGCGCCCGTGATCGGGCGGGGCGTCGTCTCTCCACGTCGTCCGGGTCAACGCCGAGGGCGCGTCCCAACCGTAATCTGTTTACCCTGTTGGCGGAAAGTGAGCCCTAATGACCGTAACAATCGTCGGTGCACAGCTCGGCGACGAGGGCAAGGGCGGGATCGTCGACCTGTACGGCGAGGCAGTCGACATCGTGGTCCGGTACCAGGGCGGCGACAACGCCGGTCACACCGTCGTTTACCGCGGCGAGGAGTACAAGCTCTCGCTCGTGCCGAGCGGCGCCATCCGAGGTAAGACCAACGTCCTGGGCAACGGCTGCGTCGTGAACCCTCGGACACTGTTCGACGAGATCGACGCTCTCCGCGAGCGTGGGGTGGACCCCGACATCCGCGTCGCCCGCCGCGCACACGTCATCTTCCCCTATCACCGGGTGCTCGACGGTATCGAGGAGGAGGTCAAAAGCGAGGACGACCAGGAGGTCGGCACTACCGGCCGCGGGATCGGCCCGACGTACGAGGACAAGGCCGGCCGCCGCGGCCTCCGGATCGGTGATCTGGTCGATGCCGAGGTGCTCCGGAAGCGCCTGGAGTACGTTGTCCCGATCAAGCGAACGCTCGCAGCGGACGTCTTCGGCGTGGACGTGGGCAAGGCGTTCGACGTCGACGCGCTGTTCGAGGAGTACCGCGAGTACGGCGAGCGCCTCCAAGAGGAGGAGATGCTCGTCGACGCCGGTGTCTTCCTCGCCGAACGGATCGACGCCGGCGAGAACGTGATGTTCGAGGGCGCCCAGGGGACGATCCTCGACATCGACCACGGGAACTACCCCTACGTCACGTCCTCGAACCCCACAGCGGGCGGCGCCGCCGTCGGTTCGGGGCTCAGCCCCGCCGTCGTCGGCGACGGCGAGGTAATCGGTATCGTGAAGGCGTATCTCTCGCGGGTCGGCAGCGGCCCGATGCCTACGGAACTCGCCGGCGTCGAGGGCGACACGCCCGGCTACGACGGCGACGCCGGCGGGCGCGCGGAGGAGCTGGCGACGTACATCCGCGAGGAGGGCGGCGAGTACGGTACAGTCACGGGCCGCCCGCGTCGGGTCGGCTGGCTCGACCTCCCGATGTTGCGCCACGCGGCCCGCACCAGCGGGTTCACCGGCCTTGCAGTCAACCACGTCGACACGCTTGCCGGCCTCGACGAGGTGCAGGTCGGTCGCGCCTACCGCCTCGACGGCGAGGAGGTCCGGACGATCCCCGACACTGTCGAGCGCTGGGCCGACTGTGAGCCGATCTACCGGACGTTCGAGGGGTGGCCCGACGTCGACTGGGATCACGTAGCTGCGGAGGGGTACGATGCGCTGCCGGAGAACGTCCGAACTTACCTGGAGTATCTGAGTTCGGAACTGGAGACGCCGATCTACGTGGTCGGCGTGGGTCCCGGCCGCGAGCAATCCGTCGTGCTCGAACACCCGTTTTAGGAAAGCGGGTTGGTTCTGCTCGTGTCCCTGCCCGCTAATACTGACAAGCGCCCCGTGCATTCCCACCCGAACCGCACCGCGCCTGTCCTTCCCCGAGTCGTGTGGCCTGCGCGATAGTGATCCGGGAAAGAAATTGAGGAAATCAGGTGTAGAAAGCCCCCTCGCGTGAACACTACCGCCCGGGCCGCTGTCGCTCGCGCTGCCGGCCGAGCAGCCGCTTGATCGCCTTGCCCGGGCCGCCGTCGACCGGCCAGCCCTTCACCCGCCAGGCTGGTGGTTCGGGCTCGAAGTCGTCACAGGTTTGTGAGCACTCGCCGGGAGTCTGTGGTCGTTTCTTGGCGGCACAGAACGGACGGGCGACGGCCTCGTCGGGGCGGAGCTGGAACTGTCGGCAGTCGGGGCGCATCGAGTCGACGTAGGAGCGCCACCCGCGTTCGTACGCCCGCTCGGCGATTGCGAGCCGTTTGTCGGCCTTCCAGCCGGGGTCGGCGTACTCGAACCGGCAGGCAGAGTCGTCGTGCCTGCTGCCGGTCGGCCGGTCGAGGATGCGCGTGCCCGGCGTCTCGACGGGGAGCGATCGGGGTTGCCAGACGACCGACGCTGCGTCCGCACCCCGAGTGTCGTCCTCCACGACGAGGATGCCGGCCTCGACCGGCGTGTCCTCGAGCAAGACAGGCTCGACCCGGCAGTCGGTGGCGAGCGTGGCGATCCAGACCTCGTCGGCCAGCGCCAGCGCGACGTCGCGCTCGATCTGATCGGCGAGGTCGCGTGCGGCGCTGGCGTCCATGTCGGGCTTGTTCTCGACCGCGACGATCCGCTCGATCCAGTCAGGGTAGGGCCAGCGGCGACGGAACTCGATTCGGCCACTGTCTCGCCGACGGTCGATCAGGCCGCGGTCGGCGGCGCGGTGGACGGCCTCACGGACGTACCGCCACGGGTAGTCGGGCTCCGGGAGTGCGTCGCGGTACCACGCCCACTCGGCGGGGGCGTGCCGAACGACGCCCAGCAGGTCGCTGTCGAGGCGGTGCTCGCCGAAGCGGGCGCGCGCGGCGAGTCCCTCCGGGTTGCACTCGACAACGAGTGTGTCCCAGCGCCGGCGTTTCGTGCCGAGCTGGCGGGCGACGATTACCGGTCGCTCGCTCTCGCGCCCTGGCGGCCAGTTGTGTTCGGCCCACTGGCAGACCTGCAGTTCGAACCCGAACTCGTGCACGGGCAGTACGTCGATGAGCACGCGCTTGAGGCTTCCGGCGTTCTGGTGTTCTCGAGGAGCGAACCGGGTAGTGTGGGTCTCTGCTGGCTCTGTCGGACTGGGTTGGGCCGGTCCCGCAGTTAGCGTGGTGCTGATACGGTCATGCGCGAGTATTTTGGGCACCGGGTCCCAATACGGCGATCGTTCAAGAATCGGCCAGCTGCTCACACAGAAACGAGCATACCTGGCGAGCGGCTTTCGCCTGCTGACCGACGAAGAAGTGGTCGGCGGGGAGCGCCTCCACCGCGTACCCGAGTTCCCGCGCCCGCTCGACGACCGGCTCCCAGTCGGTCGTGTCGTCGCGTTCGCCGTAGACGACCTGCACGGGGTAGCTGATCGCTTCGAGGGCGGCCACGGCGTCGAAGTCGTCGGTCACCTGCGCGGCAGGGGCGAGCACTGACAGGACGTCCGGCGTCGGATTGTCACCCTCGGGCACCGCGGCGAGCAGCGCCACCACGGCACCGAAGCTGAACCCGAAGAGGGCGACCTGGTCGTACCGCTCCGTTGCCCAGCCGAGCGCGTTCCGGACATCGGTCCGCTCGCCGTATCCCTCGTCCCAGGGGCCGTAATCGATGCGGAGGCAGTCGACGCCCTCCACGGTGACCGCGTCGCTGACCCCCTGCAGGCGGCTGTCATGTCTGTCACCGCCCATCTGCGGGTGAGGCGGGCAGGCGACAACCACCGCCTCGGCGTCCTCGTCGGTCTCGCCGGCACGGTCGAGCGACCCACGGACGTCGCGTGGGCCGGGAAGACGGATGCGTTTGCTCATCGAGGTAGTCCCGGTTCAGTGCTGCCGGGGCGAAACGGTTGCGGTCGTGGCCGAGAGACACCGTATCTGCGCCACACTCGCGCGCGAACAGATGTAAGAATTTTAAGTTTCGTGGGCTCGTGATGGGAACTATGGGCATCCTCTCGCGCGCATCGTACGTCATCCGATCGAAAGTCAACGCCCTGCTGAACAGGGCGGAGGACCCCGGACAGACGCTAGACTACTCCTACGAACAGCTCCGGGACGAACTGCAGAACGTCAAACAGGGGATCGCAGACCTGACAACACAGAAAAAGCGCCTCGAGATACAGAAGCGCCGGCTCGAGGAAAACGTCGAGAAGCACAACGAGCAGGCACGGAAAGCCGTCGAACAGGACCGCGACGACCTCGCGCGGCGGGCACTGGAGAAAAAAAAGCAGAAGATGAACCAGATCGAGAACCTGGAGGGCCAGATCGCCGACCTGGAGCGCAAGCAGGACAACCTCATCGAGCAGAAAGACCAGCTCCAGCGCCAGATCGAGGAGTTCCGCACCCGCAAGGAGACAATGAAGGCCCGCTACGAGGCCGCCGAAGCCAGCGCCCGCGTCAACGAGGCGATGACCGGCGCCGGCGACCAGATGGAGGACATCGCACGCACCATCGAGCGCGCCGAGGAACGCACAGAGGAGATGCAAGAGCGAACTCGACCGCGAACTGGAAGACCTGTCGACCGACACTGCCGTCGACCGCGAACTGGACACGCTCAAATCCGAGGTGGGGACAAGTGAGGCCGAAGCCGACACTGGGGACGTCGAAACCAGTGTCGAGGCCGACGTCGACGCGTCCGAGGACGTCAACCTGGACGACCTCGAGACCGAAGTCTCCGAGTCCGAGGTCGACGCCGAACTCGAAGAACTCAAAGAGGAGGAGTGAGCCCGTGCGGCGGAGCGCGAGGACTGCCTTGTCGCCTTCGTGACCGTTGAAACCGGTGACAGCGTCGTCCTCTTCCCCTCCGCGAATCTCGCCGCCGGGGCCGACGCAGCCGCGGATATCCTGACGGCGCTCGACAACGCGCTTGCCGGGGAGCGGGACGTGGTTCGCGCGCCACTCGACTGGAACACGACGTTCGAACTGGCCGCTAAGGGACACCCGTTCGCGGAGCAGTCGCTCCGGGCGTTCCTCGAGGACTCGTCCACACCGAAACGGGAATCCCGGGGTCGTCCCGGTTCACCCCTCGGGGGACGTTCGTCCGAGACGCCATCGCGGAGTACGCGAGAGCCGAAGCCGTCGCGGCGGGTGGAGTGCCCGTCGAGTGGATCGTCCGGTCCCGGGATCGGTGTGCGACCGGCCGACAGTCAGCCGCGAGTGAATCCAGCGCCCCGTCGGCGATCAACCGCGACTGATCTCCTCGACCACCGTCGGGGAGTCGTTGGCTGGGTCGTTGACAGCCGTCGAGACGGGGTACGAGCGTATGCGTTCGGCCGGATACGGCTCCAGCAACGACTGTGCCTCCCCCGGGAACCCCTGCAGCCACCGCTTTTCAGCGTCTTCGCGGAGGATCACAGCCATGCGGTGGTGGAGTGGCTCGATGTAGTGACGATGGTGAATGTCTCGACGACCTCGGTCCCGGGATCGGCCGCGCCGCCGTCACCGCTCCCGTTGCCGGTAAACGCGTCGAGGCCCGTCTGTGTCGTCGTCGGTTCCCACTGCGCCCAGAGCCCGGCCATCGCGAACGGCTCGTCGTCTGCCAGCGTCACCCGGTAGGGCTGTTTCCCGCTGCCGGTCTCGGTCCACTCGTAGAACCCGTCGGCGGGCACCAGACACCGGCCGGCCGCCAGCGGCCCGTCTGCGTCCTGTTCGAACGCGTCCCTGAAGCTCGCTGTCTCCGAGAGCGTCTCCGCCCTGGCGTTGATGTGGCCGCCGTCGTCGCGGCTGTCTGCCCACGCTGGAACCAGTCCCCACTCCATGGACTGGAGCGTCCTGGGTTGGCCGTCGGTGATCACCGGGAGCGACTGGCTCGGCGCGGCGTTGTACCGTGGTTCGTACCCCTCGACGCCCTGGAGGTCGAACCGGTCGGCGAGGTCGTTCGGCGGGACAAAGAGGCTGTATCGGCCACACATATCTCGGGAAGGGCTGCCGTCGGTATAAATCCGTTCACTGCGGCGACCCGTTGGCTCTCACCCACCGTTCACTCACGGACCCGGCGGTAGCGCGCGAGGTACTCGCTCGCACCCTCCTACAGGCCTCTAGAGGCTATATCTATCACGGAGGATGTCTTCTTCCGCCGATTCTTCCGTTGGTTGTGTTTTCAGAGATCTGCACGGTCAAAGGGCTCTTTATGTCTTTGGAAGATATATGCTGCTGGCCATGGAAGGAATGGTATGGATCGCCGCAAGTTCCTCGCTACGACCGGGATCGGTCTTGTGACTCCTCTTGTCGGGTGTCTCAGTGGCACGACCGCTGATCAGACCACTACCCCCGATCGGTCGTCGACACCGAGTGATCCGACCGAGGATTCGGATGGCACCCACCATCTCTTTGTCGAGAATCATACCGACACGACTGAAGCCGCGCGGCTCAGAGTCGTTCGTGAGGACGGTGCTACCCTTGTCGATGGTCGATACGAACTGCCAGACGGGCGTGGGGTCAAATTTGAGGACATCGCCGCTTGGGGCACCACCCACACGGTCGAACTAGCCATCGACGGTGAGGACATGGTCACGCTGGAATGGCACACTAGGGAGTGTGGCCCGGACTCCGAGGCTCCAGACGGATCACGAAACGGGGCTGTGCGGGTCAAGAATGGCTCCGATGGCGCCGAGCACCGAGTCTCCTTTGTGATGGACCAGTGTGACGCCCTGTATGCCCCGGGAGTTCCGATCGGACCTGCCAAAGGCTTCCGACTAGACGAGTGAACCCGAGAACGGAGGCAAAGACGCGTATGACGGCCTACACAGTAGTCCACCGCGATAGTGTCTGCTGCATACACGCCCTGGATCTTGCACGAGCCGTTATACCAGTCTTCAGACACTCTGGCTGTTTCACTGCGTTCGGTAAGAGCCTTGTTGCGAGTCCTGTACAGTATCGACATTCCAAGGGCTGAAACAGGGGTCCGTGACGACCCTGGGGTAAAGGGTGACGCACGACCCTATCACAGAACGCCGGTCCGAGCCGCGAGACTAAGAGGGAGGCCGCCGTACGTCGCCGTGATGGCTGGCGATCCATCGTTCGTGATCCCCCGGCATCCCGAGCGGACGTATCCGTACAGCGGGGGTGTCGAGTACAAGGGTGAGACTATCTTCCGGCTGATACCGTCCGGAGACCGCTCGAACAGGGACCTCGACAGCCTCGTTGTGACGGTGCTAGAACGCGGTCCCTACCGCTACGGCGACTTCCTGAACCTCCCGATGCCGCTGTACCTCGTCCGCGACGAGGAGACCCGCGACGTGTTCCGGCTCTCTGTGCGGGACGGCGAGATCCGGCTGCACGTCCTGCCCGACACCGGGTCCGATGGACTGCGTGCGATCTACGAGCGGATCGACAACCGCACGGACGCAGGCTGGCGCGTCTCCTGTGAAACAAGCGAGTGATCGTCGCCGAAAACCGTGTGTCGAGGTTGTGTGCCGAGGTTGTGTGCTGCGTCCGAGGCTGGGTTTTAACTCCTTCGGCGTCATTGCCACGCTCGCGCTGAGCGTCTCTTCGTGTTGAGCGTGTTCGTGTTCCCGAGTCTCCTGGCGCTGTGGGCCCGGCTGACCGACGCTGCGGTGGCGACACACGCCGGACGTGTCGACCGGGACCCGGTGGACGAGGTAGACGAAAAGCGGGCCAGTTAACCCCGAGACGGTTAATCAGGAAGCTCTGCCAACACCTCGTCTACCACCTCCTGGCGGTCCGTCGCTGCGAACG
>PXQK01000092.1:8802-13923 GCA_003022085.1 Halobacteriales archaeon QH_10_65_19
CACTGATTGAGGGGCGTGCCTGTTGGGCGTTGTATATCTCCGTAATAAAGACTGGTGAGATTCGCTTCGGGAGCTGCTCCCACTCGTCGTCGGAGAGGTGTTCTCCGAGTTCGTCCCGGTGCGTTTTGGTCGGGAGAACGCGAGTCTGGAGCGGGAGCCGTGGAACGATCCACCGCGCCCAGGGAGAGACCTTCCCTTCGTAGATCCCCCACCACGGGGAGAGGTAGACATTCCTGGCGGTCGTGTCCAGGAACGCTGTGACGAGCCCACCGAGGCTGTGACTCACCACACCTGCTGGGTCGTGCTCGTCGTGTGCCCGCTGCACTGGACGACGGTACTCCCGTTCGAAATCGGTTATGTCTGTGGGTAACTGGAGTGTGTGGACCCGATAGCCGGCGCCAGTGAGCTGGTCGACAAACCAGCCCACCGAGGCATCGTCGAACTGATTGCCGAGTCCCATGACGAACAGGAGCGTCGGACTCCCGGACTCGTTGAACGTCCGACTGTCCATACGCGGGACACTCGACGCTGAGAGATAAAATAGCTGCGTTCAGAAGAACAATTACACACAACCGTATGATACTGTCGGACGTGATTCTGTGGAATGACAAGACACGCAAACCGGTGTATTTACGCGTTTCAGCACGATTCCGGGGTGGAAATCTCCACGTACTCACGTCCGACAGTATCGAACCACAGCCCTCTCGGCTCGGTGTTCTCCCGACGCGACGGTGTCGAGTACCTCCTCCAGCGTGTCCCGAGGTGCCGCACCTCGTCGGCGAGCAGGTAGGGATTGCCGTACCCGTCACGGTCAATGTACCTCCGGACTGTCGCGGATGCTGGCGTATTCGAAGCCGGGAGCCCGGGCAGGCTGGTTGGCGTTCCAGAGCTGATACAGCAGTTCCCGGACAATCGAGGCGCGTGGCTCTCTTCGAACTCGCAAACAGATACCGGAGGATATCTTCTGTCAGGGCCTCGAGCGCTCGGCGGTACATCACCTGCCCCGTGACACCGCGGCTGTGTTGCGCCGGAGTGCGAGCACGTCGTTGAAATCTTCTCGTGAGACGAGACCCACGGCCGCTCCATCGCGTTCGACGATAGCGACGTTCCGGCGGCTCCCAGTCAGTTCGGACAGCGCGTCGAAGGCGCTGGTCCCGCTGTCGAACCGCGGCAGGTCTGTGGTCGCGATGGAGCCGACGGTTGTCGTCTCGTACTCCTGGGTCGGGACAGTACGGAGCGTCGATGCGGTCACAGCGCCGACGACCGTACCATCTTTGTCAACGACCGCCAGGTCGGTTCGGCGGGCACCCAGCAGGCGGTCGAACAGGTCGGCGACCGTCACATCCGCCGGCACCGCCTCGTAGTCGGCGATCAGGTCCGACACCGAGAGCCCCGACAGCAGTTCGCCAACCAGCACCGACCGGGACTCGCTGGTCGCCGCAACGTAGATGAACGCCGCGAGCAACAGCAGAATCGGGCTGAACACGACGACGATTCCGAAAACCGCAAACAGCAGCGCGAAGTAGGTCCCGATCCGCGCGGCCGTCTGTGTCGCCTTGAGGTAGGGCCGCCTGCGTGCCAGCAGTGCCCGCAGGACGCGCCCGCCGTCCATCGGAAACGCGGGCACCATATTGAAGATTGCGAGCACGATGTTCATGACTGCAACGAAGCCAACGAGAAAGACCACACGTGTTGCCGAGGATGGGATAACCGCGAGTGCGGCGACCGCAGACAGCCCGAGGAGGACGCTCGTGATCGGGCCGGCGACCGCGATCCAGAGCTCGCGGTTCCACTCCTTGGGCATCTCCGCGAGGTCCGCCAGCCCGCCGAGGATCCAGAGAGTGATCGACTCCGTCTCGATGTCGTAGCGCATAGCTGCCCAGGCGTGGCCGAGTTCGTGGACTGCGACGCTCCCGAACAGCGCGACTGCGGCGCCAGCCCCAATGATCCATCGGTCGTTCGACCCGGAGAGCGCCGCGGGATCAACCGTTGCCGGAGTGAGCGCGTCGATCAACGAGACGTACGCGCTGATCTGCTCGCCGCTCCCGACGAGCCAGACCAGTATCGGCAGAAACACTAACAGCGAGACGTTCACCCTGATCGGTATCCCCCAGACCTGGAAGACTGTGAAGTTGTTCTGCATACTGGGGACGGGATCCGGGCAGACATAAAAGTCGGCCACTCCTGCCTGGCGGTTGTTTCTCAAAAGTGGATCACAGCTGATCGAGGAGACAGTCGAGCACCGCGACGGTCGCCTCGGTGTGCAGGTGGCGGTTCTGGTTCCCACACAGCGCGGGCGGCGTCTCGACCCAGACGAGGTCGGTGTCGAGTTCGATCGGCGGAAGGCCCGTCGACTGTGGCGGCCCGCAGGCTGTGCCGGTTCGGATCTTCCGCCGACGGTACCGGCCGTAGTGGACCTCGACGGCGGGGTGTTTGACCGCTACGGGCTTCTGGTCGGGAACCGCGCTGTACAGCGCACATTCGAAGGCCTCGTGTTCATGTGGCGCGATCAGCGTGACGTCGTCTCCTCCTCGCTCATCACTCGGTACTGCAGTTGGGCGTACATCTGTATTAACAGTTCGGCCGACCGGACCGGATTCGTGGCGGAGCGGCGCAACGAGGGCTGTGCACCGACGGCATTTTCACGCCGCGGTCGCAAACATCGGCCGTGACAGCGGTCGACGAATGGGAGCGTACGCTCGCGGCAGCCGGCGAACTCACACCGGAGACGGTCGACAGTCTCATGGCGCTGCACGGCGACCGCGGCCAGCGCGCGATAGAGGCCGTCGGCGAGAACCGCGTCAAGGAGTACCGGGACTTCACGGTCGTCGTCGGTTACGAGGACGAGTACGTCGTCGAGGAGGACGCATGCACCTGCAAGGACGCCGAGTACAACCTCGA
Organism: Halobacteriales archaeon QH_10_65_19; assembly: GCA_003022085.1. The sequence goes on from PXQK01000092.1 coordinate 11,704, forward strand.
TCCGACCGATCCCGAGCAGCTCTGCTGGCACGCCATCGCCGTCCGGATCGCCCGCGCTATCGGCGAGACCGACGAACACGACATGTGGTACTCTGACGTCCGAGACTTCCTCTGATAGGGTCGTGTGTGACTCTGTACCGCCATGGAGCGCGTGCAGCCCGGCAAGCAGTCACACCGATCACCATGAGACACGCGGAGTCACCGGCGGGACGCGTCGACAATCCCGGCGGTCTGTCCGGCAGCGACCAGAACAAACGCGGGAGGAGCGAGGGAGTCGGCGAAGCCGGCGAGACTCCCGATAAACAACCCCGCACCCGCGAGCGATAGCAGTGCACCGCCGAGATACACAGCCCGGGCCGCCGGCAGTTCGCGGCCGGTGTAGGCCAGGCCGAGCGCCGGCAGCACCATCCAGCCAACCAGGCTCGTCGCGAGCAAGGAGTCGTTCGAAACGAGAAAGCCGGTAATACCCGCAACTGTCAGCCCCAGCCCGACGACCAGCACGAGCCGCCAGGCCCGGAGTGCACCGTGGGCCATCTCGTCCCACCCGGTGACGGCGAAGAAGGTGATGAAGCCGGCCATGACGATGTGAGCGACGAAGATACCGTCGTCGCCGAGGTGGCCGGCCTCCGCGGCGCTGGCCGCGATCCACGCCCCAGGCACGAGCACCACGGGCCCTGCATCCCGGATCTCCCGGAGCACACCCGGCTGTTCGTCTGGCGACCTCAATAGTGTCCCGGTTTCGGCTGCCCGGCTGTGGCCTGATCCAGTGAAACAACAGGAGAGTATCGGACACGCGCTGAACCAACTTATATACACCCGGACGTGATTTGCCTCAGCCATCTCGACACAATTCGGGACTTTCATACGGTCGTGCGTGACGGCATAGCGGTAACGAGTCACGCACGACCGTATCAGCGCAGTTCGGCGACGAGGTTCAGCTGGGTGTGACCGCTCACGTAGCCCTCCGTGCGACCGTCCGGTCGCATCCGGTACACCACCGCGGGCTTGTGACCGACGTCCGGCTGTTCCCCCATCACAGCCCGCCACTCGTCGTCCCGGAACGAACTACAGTCCACGAACAGGACCGCGCCAGGGTGGGCATCGAGCTGTGTACCGGTCTTGCCGTCGACGGTGTCTGTTATTGCGCGGACCGGTGTTCCGGCACGCCGCCTCGTCGGCGGCTCCGGGCGCGTCACTTCGACCAGCGTCTGGGGATCGCGAACCTGGAAGTCGAGCGCGTACCCCGAGTCCAGTTCGATTTCGGGTGTGAGCGTGTACCCGAGGTCGGTGAGCAGTTTCGCGGCGTTGAACTCGGCCATAGTCGCCCGCATCCTGACGAGGTCAGTCTGCTCGCTCGTCCCGAGCTTGGTCGCCATCGTGTACCGGTGGTCGTCCAGCACCCCGGTCGAGAGAAACTGCTCGTAGAACTCGAGACCTTCCTCGCGGGTCGCGTCGGGGAACCCCGCCGCGTGGTCGCGAAAGAACCTCCGGGTCGACTCCCGGCCATCCTTCGAGAAAAACACCGGCAGAAAAAACCACGAGATGTGGTCGTAGTCGGCCAGCCACGGCTCGTCCGTCTCGAGTTCGGCCAGCAGTTCGCGCTGTGCCCACCGCGTAATCGGATAGGGTGCTTCCTGGAACGTCTCCTTGTCCGTGCGCCAGAGTGACTCCGGTGTCTCTGTGTTCCCCAGCCAGTACGCGCCGCTCTCCTCGTGCCAGACGAACAGCGCTAGGTCGCCGTTGCCCATCTCGAGCCGACAGGCGTCGTACTCCGGGGGCGGCGAAACCGTCGGCTTCCGGAGCGTGGCACCGAACTTCGCCGCCAGGGGCTGTCGTAGCTCGTGTTCGACCCGATCCCTGTTCCAACCTGCCGGGGAATACCGGAAGCGAACTGGTCCCGCCACAGCTAGTAGTAGCCCCGTCGCCGTCTTGGCTCTTGTGTCGCGATCATACGCTCGTGTGCGATTATTTTATGCACCGGGCAGTATCGCGGTTTTGCGGGCTGAAACGACCAACGCGTGACTCCATAGCGTCGTCGGGCCAAGCCCGACTGCCTGGGAGACGTAGTCTCCCTCTGGTACAGAGTCACGCACGACCGTATCACCGCGAGCCCGCCTCACGGGTCGTTACTCCCCGTTCGGTTCGAGGCGCTCCGGAGTCGTGCCTCGCTCGCCTCGCCCTTTCGATCCGCCAGGCCCGCCGTCCCCCACGGCGTGTGCG
>PXQK01000067.1 GCA_003022085.1 Halobacteriales archaeon QH_10_65_19
ACGTCGGCCAGCCGCCCGAGCTTCTCCTCGCCGAACTTGTCGACGCGCTCGTTTGCGCGCTCGAGGCGCTGCTCGCACTCCTCGAGCTCCGCAACCAGGCCGCGTTCGAGGCTATTCGTAGACATCGTCGGGATCGAACACCTTGGTGCCGACGGGATCGCCGTCGACCGAGCGGTGAAAACACGATTCGTACCCGGTGTGGCACGCGCCACCCTCCTGCGTGACCCGGTAGAGGACGGCGTCGCCGTCACAGTCGACCCGGATCTCCTCGATGTGCTGGACGTGCCCGCTGGACTGACCCTTCCGCCAGAGTTCCTCCCGGCTCCGGGAGTAGTAGTGTGCCAGTCCCGTCTCGTGAGTCCGCTCGAGTGCCTCCGGGGTGATGTACGCCAGCATCAACACTGCGCCGGATTCGGCATCCTGTGCGACCGCCGGCAGCAACGACTGCTCGTCGAACGCAAGCTCGGGGGCGTCCGCGCTCATACCCTCTCTGTGGATTGTCCCTCTCATAGGCCTTTTCCTCACTTGCTCCACAGTCCTCGGAGCGGTCGACCGTCCGGAGCTGATAGCCCAGTTTCTTTTCCGCTGGCGCGCAAAGAGCCGCTATGACACAGACAGAGCAGTTCCTCGATCGCACGGCCGATAGCTTCGCCGAACAAGCCGCGGCCGCGATTCCGCGCGTCGTCACTGCGGTCATCTTCGCCGTCCTGGCGTACGTCGTCGTGAAGGCCGTCCTCCGGATCGTTCGGGTCTCGCTCGACCGGTGGTACCCGGCTGACCAGCAGCTCATCGCCGACCTGGGGGTAACGCTCGTCTCGATCGTGCTGTGGTTCGGCGTCGGCCTTACCCTGCTCAAGCTGCTGGGCATGGGCGACATCGCGGCCGCCCTGGGGACCGCCAGCGGCTTCATCGCACTGGGCGTCTCCTACGCGCTCTCGGATATGATCGAGGATACTGTCTCCGGGGTGTACCTGCTCCGGGATCCGGACTTCAACGTCGGCGACCGGATCAGCACCGAGAAGGTGACTGGAACCGTCGCGGCGATCGAACTCCGCAAAAGCCGGATCGAAACCGACGACGGCGACCGGGTGATCATCGCCAACCGCGACATCGAGGCGCGCTGGATCCACGACCTGCCTGACGACGGGAACGGGGCGGACAGCGAGGGGGGTCCGGCCTGATTGCTGTTCCGCCGGACCGGGACGTCGGTCAGCTCATCTGTGAGACGGTCGTGTACGGTCTCCGGAACGAACTTCCGGACGCGATCTGTTCGGTCGACGCCGATCGGGTCGTAACCGACACGGTGTAGTGGCCGACTGGCACCCAGCCACATCACATCGTGGATCCCCGGATTGGGCCCGTCCAACCGGAGAAGCTGATATAAAAATGGACGTCGATCCGACCGAAAAGTGTGGTATGTGTTCACGTGATCTTCGTTCACACGCTACGGCTTCGTGCGGTTATTCCGTCTATCTGTTCAGATGGGTCGGCCACCAACGAGGTCAAACACATAGATTTATATAGAACCACATGCAAACTTCGATTGATCATGAGTCAGCAGCAGATGCAGGGCCAGCCTATGATAATTCTGGGCGAGGACGCACAGCGGATGAAAGACAAGAGCGCACAGGAGCACAACATCTCTGCGGCGCGTGCCGTCGCAGAGTCGGTACGGTCGACACTCGGGCCCAAGGGGATGGACAAGATGCTCGTCAACAACCTGGGCGACATCGTCATCACCAACGACGGTGTGACGATCCTGGACGAGATGGACATCGACAACCCGACCGCGGAGATGATCGTCGAGGTTGCCGAGACACAGGAGGACGAGGCCGGCGACGGGACAACGACAGCGGTCGCGATTGCGGGCGAACTGCTCTCCGGTGCCGAGGACCTGCTCGAGCAGGATATCCACCCGACGGCCATCATCAAAGGGTTCAATATGGCCGCCGACCAGGCCCGCAACGAGATCGACGACTTCGCGGTCAACATCGACAAAGACGACCACGAGACGCTCCGACAGATCGCCGAAACGTCGATGACCGGCAAGGGTGCCGAACAGTACAAAGAGCAGCTCTCGGAGCTGATCGTCGAGGGAGCCCGGGCGGTGACTGTCGAGGCCGACGACGGATCGACGATCGTCGACCTGGCGTTCCTCAAGACCACGACACAGACCGGGCGCAGTGCTGCCGACTCCGAACTACTCGAGGGCGCGGTCATCGACAAGGACCCCGTCCACGAGGACATGCCGGACGAGGTCGAGGACGCAGAGTTCCTGCTCGTGGACACGCCCCTGGAGCTCGACGAGGCGGAGGTCGACACGCAGGTCAGCGTCACTGACCCCGACCAGATCCAGGACTTCATCTCCCAGGAGGAGGAGGAGCTCCGTGAGATGGTCGACCAGGTCGTCGACACCGGCGCCGACGTGGTGCTGTGCCAGCGCGGTATCGACGACATGGTCCAGCACTACCTCGCCAAGGAGGGGATCCTCGCCGTCCGGCGCGTTATGAAGTCGGACATCGAGTTCCTCCGCGAGGTCCAGGGCGCCGAGATCGTCTCGGATCTGGAGACGGCGACCCCGGAAGACCTCGGCAGCGGTAGTATTACGCGCGACGAGAGCGAGGAGCTGTTCTACGTCGAGGGCTCCGGCGAGGAGACCCACGGCGTGACGCTGGTGCTGCGGGGTTCGACCGAGCACGTTGTCGACGAACTCGAGCGCGGGGTCGAGGACGCGCTGGACGTCGTCGGTAGCGCTATCAGCACTGGCCAGGCTCTGCCCGGCGGCGGCGCACCCGAGGTCGAGGTGGCTGGCCGCCTGCGCGAGTATGCCGACAGCGTCAGCGGCCGCGAGCAGCTCGCCATCGAGACGTTCGCCGACGCGCTCGAGGTCGTCCCCCGCGTTCTCGCCGGGAACGCCGGCATCGATAGCATCGACACGCTCGTCGACCTGCGGGCGGCACACAGCGAGGGCGACGGGCGCGCTGGCCTCGACGTCTACACCGGCGAGATCGAGGACACGTTCGAGTCCGGCGTCATCGAGACACCGGGCGTCAAAAAGCAGGGGGTCGTCTCCGCCAGCGAGGCCGCGAATCTCGTACTCAAGATCGACGACATCATCTCCGCCGGCGACCTCTCGACCGAGGGCGAGGAAGACGCCGGCGGTCCCGGTGGCCCCGGCGGTGCCGGCGGCATGGGCGGTATGGGCGGCGGCATGGGCGGCATGATGTAGGCTCGCTCCGGCCACCCGTCACACTACCGCTATGCAGTCACAGATACCCAGTTTCAGAATCTGAGACGCCCATCAGTCCCCGCCGCCGCCGGTAACGACAACCGGGCGGTTCGTGTTGAGGATGACCGCCTGGGTGACACTGCCGAACAGCGCCTTACCCGCGGGCGAGCGCTTGCGGCCGCCGAGCACGAGCGAGTCGACGTCGTGCTCCTCGGCGTGGTCCAGGATCGACTGGACCCTCTCGACGCTGTCTTCCCGGATTCGCACCGCGATCCCGCGCTTCTCCAGGTACTCGCGGACGCGCTTGACCGACGCGATTCGGGTGACGTCTCGCGAGTCCGACTCCGCGTCCTTCTCGGTGAAGACGTACAGGAGGACGACCTCGACCTCCTCGGCCACGTTCGGCAGGTCGGCCACGTAATTCGCCTGTGCGAGTGCGCGGGTCTCGTTGCTATCAACCGGCATTAGCACGCGGTACATACCTGTTCCTTCGGCGGTCCGCCTGATAAAAACGGTGCAGGCTCACCGTCTCCGAAACCAGCCCGACTCCTCGACTACCTGGTCGTGCACTTAGCCGGTCCCGATCAGCGAGAACGGCGTGCCGATGTCGTGCTCGTTCGCGTACTCGTAGACAGCGTGTGCAGTGGCGATATCTTGGATCGCGAGTCCCGTCGAGTCGAAGACGGTGACGCCGTGGTCGTCGGTCCGACCCGTGACGTCCCCGGCGGCAATGTCGCCGAGTTCACCGTGGAGGTCCTCCTCGCCCAGCAGGCCCTCACTCCACGGAACGTTGATCTCGCCCGAGTGGGTGCACTGCTCGTAGTCGTCGATGACGAGTGTGGCGTCCGCGAGCACGTCGTCGGCGATCTCGTGTTTGCCCTCGGCGTCGGCGCCGATAGCGTTGACGTGGGTCCGCTCGCCGACCTCGTGGACAATCGGGTCGCGGACTGGTGTGACCGTCGAGACGACGTCACAGGCGGCGGCCTCTGCGATCGATCCCCCGCGGACGTCGAACTCGCCGCCGAACGCCTCCTTGAACGCCGCGATCGCTTCCTCGTTGTGGTCGCTGATGACCACGGTTCGGATGTCCCGGACGCTGGCGATGGCCTCGAGCTGGGTGTACGACTGGACGCCGGCGCCGACCAGCCCCAGGGAGGTGGCGTCCTCGCGGGCGAGGTACCGGGTCGCAACCGCCGCCGCCGCGCCCGTCCGCAGGCGCGTCAGGTCGGTCCCGTCCATCAGCGCCAGCGGGAACCCCGTCGTCGGGTCGGAGTAGATGATCGTCCCCATCACCGTTGACAGGTCCTCGTTGTCGGTGTGGACGTTCACCCACTTGACGCCTGCGCCCTCCCAGTCCTCGGCCGCGATGTAGGCCGGCATCGACCGGAAGTCTCCGTTGTGCTGGGGTAGCTCGATGTATGACTTCGCCGGCATGATCGTGTCGCCGCAGGCGTACGCGGCGAAGGCTCCCTCGACGGTATCGATGACGTCGCCGATCTGTGTGCTCTCCGTGACGTCCGCCGAATCGAGCAGTAACGTCTCCATGTCCGGATATGCTGCTGGTACCCACTTAGGGGTAGTGGTCACCTTCTCCGCCCCGGGTCGTTGGGGATCACCGTTGCTGTAGCCGACGGACTGTGTGTCAGAACGTACACGATTCCCGCCCGTCCTCAGAACGCTTTATTTATAGTGGTTAGGCTAACTTATTCAGGAAATTGGTCAGGTGCTTATCGATCCACGATGCAGCGAAACTCAGTTTCTCGGTCATACTGTCGGACGTAAGTACGTGGCTGGCCGAGGCACTCGAGGACC
>PXQK01000068.1 GCA_003022085.1 Halobacteriales archaeon QH_10_65_19
AACGGCAACGGGAACGGAAACGGCAACGGGAACGGAAACGGAAACGGCAACGGGAACGGCGACGAGAACGGCGGCGAAAACGGCGACGAGAACGGGATGGACGACGAGCCCTTCGAGATCACGATGACCCAGCGGCAGGATCCGACAACGCTGGACCCACACAACCACCGCGAAACGCCGACGGACAACGTGCTCCTCCACGCCTACGAGGGGATCCTCTGGCGCGGTCCCGAAGGGGAGATAATCGAGAGCCTCGCGACGGAGTGGGAGGCCATCGAGGACGATCGACACCGGTTCACGATCAGAGACGACGTCCAGTTCCACGACGGAACGTCGCTGGAGCCCAGCGATTGCGTGTTCACGATCAGGCGGATCGTCAACCCGGACGTCGGTGGCCTGGAGAGCCCACAGCGCGACCAGCTTGCCGGCGTCGTCGACGCAGAGGTCGTCGATGGGGAGCGCGCAATCGACGTCCTCTCCGGGGGTCCGAACCCGATGACGTTCCCCAACATCGCGTCGTTCGCGAACGTCGTCAGCGAGGACTGGATCTCCGAGCGCGACGGCGAGGAGATCGCAGCCGACATAAACGGCACCGGTCCCTACCGGCTCGCCGACTACACGCCCGAGGAGGTCGTCCGCTTCGAGAAGTTCGACGACTACTGGGGGGAAAAACCGGACGTCGACCAGGTGGAGATCATCGCCGCGGGTGAGGACAGCACGCGCGTTGGCCAGCTCCAGGCGGGCGAAACCGACATCGTCTCGGCCGTGCCGCCGACCGACGCGGGCCGGGTCGAGAGCGAGGACAGCCTGCGGATCGAGGACATCGGGAGCACGCGCATCCTGATGTGTCCGATGGTCTACAACGAGGCGCCGTTCGACAGCGTCGAGTTCCGGCAGGCGATGAACTACGCAATCGACCTCGAGCAGATGATCGACGAGATCCTCCGCGGGTTCGGCGTCCCGACCGGGCAGCCGACGCTGCCGGGCTACAACGGCCACAGCCCCGACGTCGAGCCGTACCCATACGATCCGGACCAAGCCGAGCAGCTCGTCGAGGAGAGCGGCTACGCCGGCGCGGAAATCGAGCTCGAGTACCCGGCTGGCCGGTACCTGCTGAACGACGAACTGGCACAGGCTGCCGCCGGTTTCATCGACGAACTCGGCAACGCCTCCTGTAAGGCCGTCAGCCGCGACTTCGGGACACTCGCCGGCGAGTTGCTCGACGGCGACCTCTCGACCACGCCGTCGTTCTACAACATCGGCTGGGGTAACACGACGTTCGACGCGAGCCAGACGCTCACGCCGTTCCTCACCGAAGGAGGTATCTACAACTACACGAGCCCAGAGATGGAGGAGCTCAAAAGCCAGTGGCAGGTCGAAACCGACCCGGACGCGCGCGAACAGATCCTGCAGGACGCCAACCAGCTCGCCCACGACGATGCCGTCTGGGTGTTCCTCAACCGCGAGTGGCTCGTGTACGGCATCAACGAGCGAATCGACTGGAACCCACGGCAGGACGAGTACTTCCTCGCGCAGGGCATGAGCCGTTCGTAGGCAGGCGACAACCCAGCTCATGCGTCTCACCAGGTTCCTCCTGCGGCGGACCGCACAGGGAGTTCTCGTCGTCTGGGGAGTCGTCACCGTTGTCTTTCTGCTGCGGTTTGTCACGCCAGGGAGCGCGATCGACTTCGTCGCACCCCTCGACGCGTCGGAGGAACTCCGCCAGCGCCTGGCGGCGGACCTGGGGCTCGATCAGCCGATCTACGTCCAGTACGTCGACTACATCGTCGGCCTGGACGATCGTCGCAATCATTTTCTCGATCCCGATCGGTGTCATCAGCGCGACCCGCCGGCACGACCCGGTCGACTACGTTGCAACCAGCTTCTCGCTGGTCGGAATCAGCACGCCGAACTTCTGGCTGGGCATCATGCTGATCCTGGTGTTCGCCGTGCAGTTCAGTATCCCGTACCCGACAATCAGTGCGAGCCTCCCCGTTCCGGTCGACATCGACTGGTTCAGCTTCCCGACGAGCCGACGCATCATCGGGTTCGGAGAAGCCGTGGGGATGCTCGTCACCGAGCAGTCCCTCTCGGGACTCCAGACCTGGCTCGCCCACATCGCGCTGCCAGCGATCACGCTGGGGACGTACTTCACGGCACTGATCACCCGCCTCACAAGAAACGGCATGCTCGAAGAGCTGGGCAAGTCCTACGTGGAAGTGACCCGTGCGAAAGGGCTGCCGGAAACGCTGGTCCGGTACAAGCACGTCCTGCGGAACACGATGATACCGATCATCACCGTTCTCGGCCTGCAGATGGGGACGCTCATCGGCGGGGCGGTGATCACCGAGTCGGTGTTCACGTGGCCCGGCCTCGGCACACTCATTATCGACGCGATCAACTCCCGCGACTGGCCACTCATACAGGGATCACTCATCATCATCGGGACCGGCTTCGTGCTGATCAACATCGTCGTCGACGGACTGTACATGTATCTCAACCCACAGGTGGAGTACGAATGAGAGGAGTAACCGAACAATGATATCTTCACGGGTCCTGACGAGCCTCCGCGACGAGTTCGGCCGGAGTCTGATGGCGAAAATCGGGGTAGTGCTGATCCTCGTCGTGGTGCTCGCGGCGGTATTCGCACCGTTCCTGGCGACGCAGAATCCCAGGGAACAGGAGCTCGGGCAGTCGAACCTGCCGCCGGTCGGGATCACCGATTCCTCGGAAGAAACCCAGTTCGTCGACGGCGAGCGCCAGACTGTCACCGTAACCGAAGAGGGGTCTCTCGATCACCCGCTCGGGACGAACCAGCTCGGCCAGGACATCTACTCCCGTCTGCTGTACGGCGCGCGCACGTCGTTGCTCGTCGGCCTGTTCGGGACCGCGATTGCGGCCCTGACTGGGGTTTCCGTCGGCCTCGTTGCGGGCTACTACGGCGGCCGGGTCGACGATACGCTCATGCGGTTTGCCGATATCATGCTCGCATTTCCCGCACTCGTGCTCGCGATTGCGCTCATCGGGCTGCTCGGCCCGCGAGCTGTCAACATCCCCGACCCGTTCGTCGCCGCGGGGCTGGTTTCGGGCATGCCCGACGTGGTGACGCTGCCACTCACCGTGACGCTCGTGATCGCGCTGGTCAACTGGGTGTGGTTCGCACGGGTCGCCCGGGGCGAGGCGCTCTCCGTCCGGGAGAAAAACTACGTCAAGGCCTCCCGAAGCCTGGGGGCAAGTGATCGTCGGCTGATGATTAGACACGTCCTGCCGAACAGCCTCACCCCGATCATCGTCCTGGCGACGGTCCAGATCGCGGTGATAATCGTCTTGGAGAGTGCGCTGTCGTTTCTCGGGTTCTCGGGGACGACCCTCTCGTGGGGGTTCGACATCAACCAGGGGCGTGACCTGCTCGCGACCTCCTGGTGGATTTCGACCATGCCAGGGATGGCCATCGTGCTCACCGTGATCGGCATCAACCTCATCGGGGACTGGATGCGCGACGCGCTCGATCCCGACATCGAAGGCGAAAGCGGGGGTGGGGCGTGATGAGCGACGAACCGATCCTCAGGGTGTCGGACCTGTCCACCCGGTTTTTTACGAAGGCCGGCCAGGTCAACGCCGTCGAGTCGCTCTCGCTCGACGTCGCGGCGGGCGAGGTGTTCGGGATCGTCGGGGAGAGCGGCAGCGGCAAGAGCGTCACTGCCCGCTCGCTCATCCGTCTCATCGAGTCGCCGGGAGAGATCACCGACGGCTCGATCGAGTACCGCGAGCCGGATCTGGCCGACCGCCTCCGCGAGGAGTTTCCCGACGCGGTCGACGGCGAGTTCGTCGACCTGCTCTCGATCCCGGCGTCGGTCCACCGATCGCTCAGGGGGCCCAAGTTCAGCATGATCTTCCAGGACCCCGAGAGTAGCTTCAACCCGAGTCTGACGGTCGGCGAGCAGATCGCAGAGGCCGTCGAAGTGCAACAGCAGGCGAGTTCGAACCCCCGGTCGACCAGAGCCCGGACGAACTCCTCGGAGTACTCCCTCCGGTCGTACGCGGCGTCGGCCGTTCTGCCGGGACAGGGGTTCATCTCCTCGGAGAGCAAGGACCGCACGGTCGACCTGTTACAGCAGGTCGGTATCCCGGATCCCGAGCAGCGCGTCGACGAATACCCCCACGAGTACTCGGGGGGGATGCTCCAGCGGGCGATGGTGGCACAGGCTCTGGCGGGCGAACCCGACGTCCTGATCGCCGACGAGCCGACGACTGCCCTCGACGTCACCATCCAGGCCCAGGTGCTCAATCTGCTCCGGGACATACAGGAGGAGACGGGGATGACGATCCTGTTGATCACACACAATCTGGGTGTGATCGCCCGGATGTGCGACCATGTCGGTGTGATGTACGCCGGCGAGATCGTCGAGCGCGGGAGTCTCGGTGACGTCTTCGACAGGCCGACACACCCCTACACGCAGGGGCTGCTGGGGTCGATACCGGACCTCGACACGGCTGGTGGGCGACTCCAGCCCATCGAGGGGAACGTGCCGAGTCTGCTCGACTCGGAGATGGGGAACAGGTGTTACTTCGCCGACCGCTGTCCGAAGGCGATGGAGGAGTGTCTCGACAAGCCCCCGGAGTATCCGGCTAACGGGAGCGCCGGGCACGAGGTAAAATGTTACCTCCCAGACCACCCCTACGAGGAGAGCCGAGCGCTCTCCGACGACCACTTCGAGGCGGGTGATCAACCGTGAGTACTGACGACATCGACGGAGCCGACGACGTCGGCGCGGGTGGAACTGGCGCCGCGGGAACGCCAGGGGACGCGCTCGTCGAGGTGCGGAACCTGACGAAGCACTTCTTCGAGGGAAACTCGCTGCTGGACAGGCTGCTCGGCAACGAACCGGTCGCAGTCCGGGCCGTCGACGGAATCAGCTTCGATGTCGACCGTGGGGAGACGCTGGGGCTGGTCGGGGAGTCGGGCTGTGGCAAGTCGACGGCGGGCGAGACGCTGCTGCGCCTCCAGGAACCCACCGACGGCGTTGTCCGCTTCGACGGCGAGAACGTCTTCGACCTCGACGGTCCAGATCTTACGGAGTTCCGTCGTAATGCCCAGGTCGTCTTCCAGGACCCGTTTACCAGCCTCGACCCGCGGGTCACGATCGGCGAGACTGTCCGCGAGTCACTAGACATTCACAACTGGCCCTGGACTGACCCCGAAGTTTCGACGGACGCGACGGTGGCGACCGACGGGATCGAGCCGGGGCGCGTGACAGTGAACGTCGCCCAGGACATCGACAAGATCGTCACCCCGGAGAACGGCGTCCCGACGGTTACGGTCACCGTCGAGCGCGTCACCGGGGACGAAGATACCGGGATCGATGACCGCTCCGTCGACACCGACGGCGACGTTCGCGCCCGCGTCGCGGAGGATCTCGCCGTCTCCGTGACCGACACCGGCGGCGGGCCGGAGGTCTCCGTATCGCTGGACCGGTCGGACGTGCAGATCCGGAACGAGCGCGTCAGGCAGCTCCTCGAGCGCGTTGGGCTGTCCGAGGAGCACTTCGAGCGCTACCCCAGCGAGTTCTCCGGCGGCCAGCGCCAGCGCATCGGTATCGCCCGGGCGCTCGCCCTCGAGCCGGATTTCCTCGTCCTGGACGAGCCGACCAGCGCCCTGGACGTCTCCGTCCAGGCACAGATCCTCAACCTGCTCGCGGATCTGCAGGACGACTTCGGGCTGACGTACCTGCTGATCTCCCACGACCTCTCGGTGATCCGGCACATCTGCGACCGGGTCGCGGTGATGTACCTCGGCGAGATCGTCGAGATCGCCGGCGTCGAAACGCTGTTCGAGGCGCCCGAGCACCCGTACACGGAGGCGCTGCTGGAGAGTGTCCCACGGGCGGAGACAGCCGAGCGAGAGCGGGACATCGACCCACTGACCGGCGATGTACCGTCGCCGCGGAACCCGCCGAGCGGCTGTCGGTTCCGGACCCGCTGTCCCGAGGTCATCCCGCCAGCTGACGTCGAGATCGAGCAGACTGCGTACAGAGAGGTGATGCACCTCCGCGAGCGCATCGAGGACCGGGAGATATCTCTCGACGTGATCGCGGAGGAGGCCGGGGTACCAGTCGAGGACGGCGCCGGGGAGGGCGGATTCGACGACCGCCAGCTCGAACGGTTCGTCGACGAGTTTCGGGAGACTGTCGTCGATACCGACCTGTCGGGTCGTCACGAGCGGGTTGTCGAGGAGGCGATCGAGTTCCTCGCCGACGGGGAGTGGGCCGAGGCGGCCGACCACCTCGGGGCGGAGTACGAGAGCGTCTGCGAGCGGCGGTCGCCGGAGCTCAGCGGGGACCACCAGGTCGCCTGCCACCTCCGCAATCCCCCTGACGACATGGACACCCCTAGCGGCGAGTGAAGACAGGTCGGTTGAAGACGCCTCCGTGCTCGGTCACATTCCAGTGTTCACGTCCCTACTTCCGACACTGGGAACCGCCGGACAGACACTCAACGAAAAGAGCAGTACACCGGACGAGTCACTCGTCGAGGCGGTCGACGACCCCGCGGATGTCAGCGATATCCTCGACAACCTCCTTGACCTTCTCGCGGCGGCGGACCTCGGCAGCAGTCGCGTCGTAGGCCCGGACGTACTCCGCCCGCGAGTGTTCGTCGAACGCGTGGCGGATCGCGAAGTAGCCGTCGGGGACGACCGCACCGCAGACCTTGCACTCGATGCGGTTGTGGTCGGCCGCCCGGTCGAACGCCGCCTCGTCGCCCTCAATTGCACACTCCCAGCGCGCCATGTAGCCGGACCCACGAGGCCTGCCGGTATAAACGTTCCTGGTAAAACCGGCAGCTGTCGGGCGGTCGAACGACCGGAGCCAGGTTCCTACCGACAGGCCGAGGGAGCGACCGAACCACGTGTGTGTGACACATTCTCTGGGTACGTTTATTACCGATGCCACCAACGGTATGTACTACGAACCCCACACCCCGAGGTGACACCGACATGGCGACCGTTCCCATCGTGACCGACGACGCGGCCCGCAGCCGCGTTGCCGTCGGGACGGACTTTTCCTGGGACGGGACGCCACTCGGAATGGGGCAGGTCTGTGGCAGGGTCGGTCCGTCGACCCGGTTCGCGACCTGAGGCCCGAATAACTGTCGCCCGGCACTACACCGCCGGGCAGGTGAATGCGGGCGTTTTCCACGACCGGATTATCGTACACCGGCAGGACGGTCGCTGCCCTTGTGGCTCCCAGTTCTTGCTCTGCCCGGGGCGACTGACTACTGGGAAGCGACCGCCCCCGACGGTGGCAGTACCACACCCGACCGATCCGCGCGAGTGGTGCTCCGGACCAGTTACAGGGCGTTCGATCCGTCCCTCGCGCTTCCGACTGCCGCTTTCGCGGCAGGTGATAGCATGATGATACTACACAAGACCCGAGGCGACCAGCACGCCACCGAACGCACCTTCCGCGTCCGCACTGCCATCCGCGTCCCCCGCAACGACGGCTCCGAGCTGCTGGCCGACGCGACCCGTCGCGTCGAAACGACGGAGGGCGTCGACAGCGCCGAGGTCGTCGAGCTCCACGGCGTCGACCCCGGGCTGTCGGCGACGACCGTCCGGCTCGAAATCCGGGTGGATGCAAAACTGGAGGTGGCGGTGCTCGAACGCCGGCTGGCCGACGCGCCCGGCGTCGAGACGGTCGGGAACGTCGAGCGCGAGTAAGGAAATGGCAGTCATAGGGTGCGTGACTCTGTACCGCCCGGCTGGAACAGATTGGAAGTCTCAAATCCGGTCCCACCGATATTTCGGAGCAATGCCGAAAATAATTACGCACGACCCTATCAGTCGTCGCGGTCCCAGAGGATGCCGATGTAGCCCGGGTCGTCGTCGTAGGAGATCGTCCCGCCGTGGACCTCGACGGGGATCTTGGTGCCGTCACGGCGCAGGCCAGTGAACTCGCACTGGAAGGTATCCGTCGGTCGGTGATCGCCCGTGACGTGTCCGAGCAGTTCGGCGGCCTCGCCGTAGCTGCTGATAAGCACGCCCGGCGTCGAGCCGATGAGCTCCTGGCGCGTGTAGCCGAAGATTTCGGTGAAGTGTTCGTTGACGTACACTAGTTCGCCGTCCTGGACAATGAACACGCCGGCGAGGCTGTGCTCAACGAGGCGGCGGTACCAGGACAGCGCGTCCCAGAAGCGTTGCTGCGTACGGTACCGTTCGGCCGCGTTCCGGACGCGGTTGGCGAGCATCTCGTACTGCTCGGCCCCGGCGCCTTTCTGCATGTAGTCGGTGACGCCCGCCGAGATCGCATCGCTGGCGATCCCCTCGCTCCCTTTGCCTGTAAAGAGGATGAACGGGAGGTCGGGGTGCTCCTCGCGGACGATCTCGAGAAACTCCAGCCCGTCGGTGTTGGGCATCTCGTAGTCGCTTACAATGCAGTCGAACCCGTCGTCGCGCAGGTGGTCCAGCGCTGCCACGACGCTGGTCTCCGCGACCACGGAGATGTCGTCGTCGACCCGTTCGAGTAACGTCTTCGTCATCTCGTTGACCTCCGGCTCGTCGTCGACGTGCAACACCCGTACCTCGCCCAGTTCCTCTGCCGTCGTCGCGGGGACCGGGATCTCGATCTCCTCGCTCTCGACTGCCTCCCTCGGCTGTCCCCGGAGCATCGGCCCCTCGCTCGCCGCTCGCCTGCTCCCGCGCAGGAGCCCTCGCGATACTGTGACAGTGACGTTGTCGGTCGGATTACCCCTCATCTGTCTCACCCAATGAGGCCGTGGAGAACGGAACCTCCAGCTTCGCCCCTGACCCCGACGGCCTCTGCGTCCGGTTTCATGTGTAGCTAGGCTGTAGAAAGCCCGAGTGATAACCCTTGTCCCGATTATCACTGGGTGAAACAGCCGGCGGTCCGAACCCGGAGCTGGTACAACACAGCTACGGCGTGGAGATTCGACCCAAATACGCCCGCTAAACGTGTATGCCTCACCCCCTTATATTAAAGATAATTATTTTTAGCACTTAATAAAATTAGTCTTACATATGTAAGCATCAGATAAATATAAATTATGCCCTCCCTACCATAGTGGTGTATCATGACAGACAGTGATGTTGCGGAGTTCCTGCGTGAACATCCGCGGCTGCTCGGTGTACTGTTCGGCGCAAGTGTGCTGCTGACTCAGGTTGGTGCTGTTGTAGCTCAAGGCCACGGCTCCGGAGTTAGCGGACCATAATTGAGCGATAAAACGACTGAACTGCCAGTTCTCGAACCCCAAGAGAATTTACAAGAGGAGGTTCTTTCTACAGATCAGTAAGACTGATTGAGGACGTCCACTGTAGCGTATCCCCTATCTGAATTGGCATGTCTGCAAGTTCAAGAAAGTCGTTAAGCGTGTCTCTGCCGATATCGAATTCCCCTAGAATACCAGAACTTAGGAAATACTTACTTATCTGCTCTAGGTGTGGAGTGTACATTGTTCCAATCCCTGCATCATCGGTCAGATACGTTTTTATCATCAGATTGCATCTTTCGTCGTCGAAG
>PXQK01000069.1 GCA_003022085.1 Halobacteriales archaeon QH_10_65_19
GAGTTCCTCAATAACTTCCCCGAGGTACTATCGATTCTCGAACCACCCCCGAGTCGAGCAGCCGGGGGCTTCCTGCATCTACGAGTTCTTCAATTTCTTTCCCGGATCACTACGGTTTTCGTCCGTCAGCATCAGTTTTCGTCCAGCGGCCGGCGGAGGACGATTCCATCGCCGGCCTCGAAGTGATCGGGGACGGTGGCGACGTGTTCGAACCCGTGTCTGCTGTAAAACGACCGGGCCCGGGCGTCGACGGCTCTGACGGTGACCCGGAACTCGTCGTGACTGTCGAACTCCGCACACACGGCCTCGAGGAGGTGCGAGCCGAACCCCTCGCCCTGTCGGCCCGGGTGAACCGCAAGTTCGGGGATGTACGCGACCGAACTGGTTCCCGGGATAACGATGGTGTATCCGACCGGTCCACCGTCCTCGACAATGTACAGCGGCGGTGGGCCGGCGAGGGCCGTCTCGAGCAGCACCGGCCACGGCTCCGCCAGGGCCCGTCGCTGTATCTCGAGAAGCGCGTCCCGGTCGGCCGGCTCCGCCGGTCGGACAGTAGGCATCTGTAGCACTCAGATCGACAGACCGATGACCGTGGCGAAGACGACGCCTACTCCGGCCGCAGCGAGCGTCGCGAGGAAGTTGACGCCCTGGTTGCCGGTGAGCCGTCCCTCGATGGTTGCACCGAGAACGCTGTCGACGGTCATGCCGACGACGCTCGCGGCGACGATACAGGCGGCCCCCAGCGGGGCGACCGCGTCGAACGCGACAAGGGCGATGCCGGCAACCACCGCCGCGCCGGCGATGCCGGCGAGTTCGCCCTGCCAGGTGACCGCCCCGTCGGTGCCGGGATCGACAACCTCGAAGTTCGTGACCAGCCGCGGGTTGTCGAAGAGTCCGCCGATCTCGCTGGAGAGCGTGTCTGCGAGCGCCGCTCCGACCGCCCCGGCGAAGGCGTAGAAGAACACTCCCTCGGAGACGCCGAGCTCCATGAAGAACTCGTGGGAACTCGCGGCGGCCCCGAGCACCGCGACGAGCGCTACCAGCGAGTTCGCGAGCACGTTGCCGGTCCCGCGCGCGCCCTCGTTCTCTTCGGCGATGCCCCGCTCGCGTTTGATCTCGTACCGGTACTTCGAGGAGAGCCCACCGATGCCGAAGAAAGCCCCGAGCATCAGAAACCAGCCGAAATCCCCGAGGACGATGGTCAACAGGCCCGTCACGGCGAGTGCAACGCCGATGCGGGTCGCGGTGATCTCGACGGGGAGACTCGCAAACAGCCAGAGCACGAGCCCGACTGTCACCATCACCAGCGCGTCGTCGCGCTTGAACAGCATCTCACGGAGCAGCGCCGCCAGCAGTCCGCCGCTCGTGGCGAGAAAGACGATCTCCGGCAGAGTCACCGCGGCCCCCGAGAGCTCGACCGCCACCAGCTGTGCAACGGCGGCTGCCAGCGCACCGCCGGCGACGAACCCCGCCGTCGTGACCACGGTTTCGAGCGAGATGGTCCGGACGACCTGGGCGGCGAGATTCCCGAGCGCAACCAGGACGATTGTCCCGACGTAGACGTGGGGAGGCATCCCGAATCCGACGGAGAGAATTGCGACCCCGGCAGCAGCAAGCGAGAACCCGGCCAGCCCGTACAGCGTCCCGTCGCGCCTGTCGCCCGGTCGCGCGAACAGCTCGAACAGGACGTGACTGTCGCTCACACTCAGGGCGAACGCGGCGATCAGGAGAAACGGGCCGATCGCGGCGACGGTCGCGACTGCCGGCTCCTCGATGGTGACGAGGAGGGGAGCGACCAGCGCGAGCGAAGCGACGGCTGCGAACGCCACTGCCCGTCGGACAGCGGTTGTCACTAACGGCGGTATTTCCCCACCGCTACTTACGCTTTCCGAACCGCCGATCCTGTCCCGACCCCACCCCGCCGCGCGACCAGAGTCGTTTAGGGCTGTCGCCGGTAACTGCCAGTGTGGGCCTGTACGACCGGTACCTCGCCGCCAGAATCCGCCTCTCGGAGGCCGACCTCCCGGAGACGGTTGCGGTCGTGATCACGGAGCGCGACCTGCTGGAATCGGGGGCCTACAAGACGATGGCCGACTTTCTGCGGTGGGCCTTCGCCTTCGACGCCGAACGCGTTGTCGTGTACGTCAGCGCGCTCGATACCGACGTGGTTCCGACGCTCCGGCGCGAACTGGAGTCGCTCGACTCCCCGCGGCCGGTCGCCGTCCGCTCCCCCGGGGACGACGACAGGGCAAACGCCCCCGTCCAGATCAGCATCGGACTCGGCGGCAAACACGAGTTCGCCAACGCCGTCCAGGGCATCGCGGAAGGCGTCGCAGCGGGCGGTCTCGAGCCCGAGATGATAACCGAGGAGGACATCGAGCAGCAGCTCGTCTTCCCGACCGCACCCGATCTGGTGATAAAGACTGGCGCCGAGCGGCTCTCTGATTTCATGATCTGGCAGTCCGTCTACGCCGAACTGCACTTCACCGACGTCAACTGGCGGAACTTCCGCCGGCGGGACTACCTTCGGGCGCTTCGCGACTACCAGGACCGACAGCGCCGCTTCGGGCAGTAACGGGAGGCTTTTGTCGCCGGGCCGAGGACTGTCGACTGGTGGCGATGACGAAACGTTACCCCCACTGAGCCCCGTCTGATGAGCCCTCTCCCCGAGCCACCATCTCACCACTCAGAACGGAGCATCCGGTCCCTCCCTGTCCGCCCGATCGTAACTGTACTCGACCGGCCCGTCCCAGCCCGCGAGCCCCGAGCCGAGGCTCTCGACGCGGCCGTCGAACCCCTCGAAGGAGGTGATCAGCCGCGCTGCCTGATGTCGACGACCAGCGGCTCGTCGCCGTTCTCCAGTTCGGCAGCGAGCTGTTCTGGCGAAATCTCACCGTCCATGTGCCCGTGTTTGTGTCTGTCGGATATACTACAACAGCCCCTCGTGCTCGGCCAGCAACAGCCCCTCGATTGTCGCGTCGTTGGCAGGCTCCTCGCGCGCCCGACCCAGCGCCTCCTCGACCGGAACCGAGGTGATACTGAGAAACTCGTTCGAGTCGCGGTCGACGCCGACGGGTTCCAGCCCCTCGGCGAACACGATGCCACGGCGGTGTCGCAACACGCCCGTCGCACACCAGAACTCCTCCAGCAGCGACACGCCCGCAGCCTCGAACCCGGTCTCCTCGCGCAGTTCGCGCGCGCCGGCGGTCGTGTACGATTCGCCGTCCTCGACGAGGCCGGCGGGGAGTTCGAGGCAGTGCTCGCGGATCGCCGGGCGGTACTGCTCGACCATCACCAGCTCGCAGTCGGCCACCGCGACGATCACCACAGCCGGCCCGAGCGCCGCCCAGTAGTACCGCTTCCGGGTGCCGTCGGGCTGCTCTAAGAGGTCGTACCCGCCCTTGTACCAGCCCGTCTCGTACTCGGTGACCGACTCGATCAGCTCCCAGCCCTCCTTCATCCGAGGATCTCCCGGTAGATGCGCCCGAAGGCCTGCCGCCGGAGCGTCCCGACGGCCGCCTCGCGCTCGTCCTGGAAGGTAGCCGCCACGACACGTTCGGCGAACGGCGCGGGGTGCCAGACGGCGTGGTCGACCCGTTCGTGGCCCACCTCGATGGCCTCGCAGCTGTGGTCCGCACACCACTGTTCGTACTCCTCGCGGGTCCCGACCGAGACGACCAGCAGCGACGCGAACAGCGACTCCTGTGCCGCCCTGATCACGTCGTCTGTGATGCGCTCGTCGAACTCGGCCTTGTCGAACCCCATCTGGCGGGCAGCCTCCTTGACCACGGTCTCCGCCGCGGGTGCGAGCATCTCGAACTGGGCGCGGGCGTCAGTCTCCGTCTCCGGATCGAGCAGTCCCTCCGTCTCCATACCCAGCTACTCGGTCCCGACGGATAACTCCGTTTCGGAGATGTCTACCGCCGGCCGGGCTCTCCCCGCCCGCGCTCTCGCCGGCCGGGCGAGATGCCAACGTTGACTACCCTCCCCCTCGCACATCCAAGCTAGTGACGGACGACCCCTCCACCGACAATGAGGACGCCATACCTCCTGAGGAGAGCCAACCGGGTGACGGACCGCCGAAGGACGATGAGCCACGGGAGTCGATCACGGAGGGGAGCCTGGTACGGCCGCTGATCCGCCTCGCGTGGCCGATCGTCGTCATCCAGCTGCTCCAGGTGACCTACAACATCGCAGACACGGTGTACCTGGGCCGGCTCTCGGCGGAGGCAGTCGGCGCGCTGAGCCTGGCGTTCCCGCTGGTGTTTCTGCTGATCGCGGTCGCCGGCGGATTCACCACCGCGGGAGCGATCCTCGTTGCGCAGTACACCGGCGCAGAGGGCGACAAGTCGGCCGGGCTGGTCGTCGGCCAGACCGTCACGTTCGTCGGGTTGCTCTCTGTTGTCCTGGGCGTTGCGGGCTACTTCTACACCCGGCCGGCGCTGGATGTGTTGCCGAGTGACCCCCAGACCTCGGCCGACGTGATCCCGCTCGCCGCCGACTACATGGAGATCATCTTCCTCGGCATGCCGTTCCTGTTTGGCTTTTTCGTCTTCTCTGCGCTGATGCGCGGGTACGGCGACACCCGGACCCCGATGTACGTGATGGCGGTCTCCGTGTTCGCGAACGTCCTGCTGGACCCGTTTTTCATCTTCGGGTTCCAGGGCAACCCGCTGTTTACCTGGTTCGGACTGGCGGACCTCGAAGCGTCGATGCTGGCGACGACCGGCTTCGCCGGGTTCGGCGTCGAGGGAGCGGCGTTCGCGACGGTCCTCTCCCGGGGCGCGGGCACCGCCATCGGCCTGTACCTGCTGTTCGGGACCGGTATCGGCCCCGCAGTCAGGCTGTCGCACCTCCGCCCTGACCTCCCGTTCGTCGAGGACATCGTCCGCCTCGGGACGCCGAGCATGGTCGAACAGAGCACTAGCGCGCTTGCGCTGGTCACGCTGACGGGCATGGTGGTGACGTTCTCGCCGCCCGTCGTCGCCGCGTACGGGCTGGGCAACCGGATTATCTCGCTGGTCTTTCTGCCGGCGATGGGGCTGGGACGGGCGATCGACACCATGGTCGGGCAGAACCTCGGTGCCGACCGCCCCGACCGGGCCGAGCGCTCGGTCTGGCTCGCCGCCGCGACCGGCGCGGGCGTCATGCTGCTCGTGGCCGTGGTCGCCGCGACCCTTCCGGAGCCGATCGTCAGCGCGTTCCTCGGTGACGTCCCCGACGCCCCGGCGACGGTCGAGAACGGCGTGGAGTACCTCCGGATCCGGTCGACAGAGTTCGCTTTCATCGGCATCACCCAGGTCATGCTCGGGGCGTTCCGGGGCGCCGGCAACACGAAAATCGCGATGAGTATCTCGATCATCACCCTCTGGGTCGGCCGCGTCGGCGCGGTCGGCCTGCTCGTGTTCGGCCTCGGCTGGGACGCCACCGGGATCTGGGTCGGGATGGCCGTCGGCAACGTCGTCGGCGCGCTCGTCGCAGTCCCCTGGTTCCTCCGGGGCACCTGGCGCGAGAAATTCATCGACGACAAGGCGGTCGAACGGAGTAAGGCAGAGCCTGACGCCGAGGACCCGTCGTCTGTCACGCCCGAGGGCGCGAGCGAGGATTGAACCCTCCCGCCGCGCAGACGTAAATCGATTGTCAGGCGGCAGCGTCAGTCGTCGTTCGCGTCGAGGTTCCCCTGTTTGATCTGTTCGGCGGCCTGCTCCATCTCCTCGAGGTCCACCTCGGCCTCTCTGTCGATCTCGCCGAGGATCTCCTCGATGTCGTCGAGGCCGAGCAGCTTCCGCGTCTCCGCGTCGAACTCTCCGCCTTCGAGGACGTGGCCGTTCTCCTTGGCGTCGCTGCCCTGGAGGTGCTGGCCGTACCGGCCGACCAGCGAGGTGAGCTCCTGGGGCAGGACGAACTTCGTGGACTCGCCCTTGCCGATCTCCTCCAGGGTCTCCATGCCGCGCTCGATGACCGCGCGTTCGCCCATCGAATCTGGCTCTGCTTTTCACCCTGCGCGCGGATGATGTTGGACTGCTTGTCACCCTGGGCCTGCTCGATGGCACTCCGGCGCTCGCCCTGCGCTTCGAGAATCATCGCACGGCGGCGGCGCTCTGCGGAGGTCTGCTGCTCCATCGCCCCCTGGACCTCGGGGCTGGGGTTGACCTCGCGTACCTCGACCGACTCGACGCGGATCCCCCACTCGTCGGTCGGCTCATCGAGCTCCGTCCGGATGCGGGCGTTGATCTCCGACCGCTTCGAGAGCGTGTCGTCCAGTTCCAGGTCGCCCAGCACCGCCCGGAGGGTGGTCTGTGCGAGGTTCGACACCGCAACCTTGTAGTTGTCCACCTCGAGGAACGCCTTCCTGGCGTCCATCACGCGGATGTAGACCACTGCGTCGGCGGTCACCGGCGAGTTGTCCCGCGTGATCGCCTCCTGCTGGGGGACGTCCATTGTCTCGGTCCGCATGTCGAACGTGTACGTCCGGGAGACGAACGGGAGGACGAAGTTGATCCCCGGTTCCAGCAGCCGCTGGTACTTGCCGAACACTGTCAGCGCGCGCTTCTCGTAGGCGTTGACAATCACGACCGACTGCCAGACAGTGACGGCCACGAGCGCGAACAGGGCCAGCGCTACGACACCCCGGAGCATCTCGGCTGACTGTAGAAGTACGTCCATACACACGTTACGGCTGTGCACCTAAGTAGTACCGGGAAATGGATGCACTCACCCGCGTCCGGGGTCGTCCCCTGCCTCCCGAACCGTCACACCGTCGGGCAGCGCGCCCAGTGCAGTCTCCGGCCAGCCGTCGTGGAGCACGGTCACCGACAGGTCGGGGTTCGCCTCGGCCAGCGACGCCACCCCCCGGGCCGCGGCCTCGTACGCGGCAGGGTTCAGCCGGTCGGGCATCTGTGCCGTGAGCGGGTAGACCTCCGAGAGCGCCGGCGGGACGGGGCCGAACGGCGGCAGCAGCCGCCAGTACGCGTCGTACGTCCGGTCGAGTTCGCCCGATCCCAGGAGTACCTCCCCCGAGACGTCGAGGCGTCCCAGGCGTTCGTGGTGGCGCTGCACCTCGGGACGGCGGGAGCTGTCCACCGAGAGGTAGAAGAACGCGTCCTTCGAGACCGGGTCGGTGGCTTTGAGCTGGTCGGCGGCGTCCAGCAGGGCGCGGTAGCCGTCGACCATCGCCGGGTGACTCCGGGCACGGGCCTCTACGAGCTCCAGCAGCGTTCCCCCGCGGATCGCGTCCCTGACGCGCCGGATCTCCGCGAATGACACCGCAAGGTTGTGGTCGGCGAGCAGCCGGTGGCGGCGGGATTCCCCGGTGTCTCGGAGTCCTTCCGGGGTGTGCTCGCGGCAGACCGGGCAGGCACAGGGCAGCTCCGTGAGCTCTTCGAGGTGCTCGGTGCCCCGCACGGTCAGGTACCGGTCGTCGCGGGCGTACAGGGCGTAGGCAGCCGAGTCGAACAGGTCACAGCCCAGCGCCGCGGCGAGCGCGAAGGTCATCGGATGGCCCGCGCCGAACAGGTGGACCGGCGCGTCCTCGGGGAGCCCGCGTTTCGACGCCGCAACGACCTCGACGAGGTCCGCGTAGCGGTACTCGTTCATCAGCGGGACGACCGCACCGACCGGGTAGAGGGAGAGTCCGGTTTCGGCTGCCTCCCGCGCCGCCCGCTCGCGCAGGTCCGGGTACGTCGAGCCCTGTATCGGCGCGCTCACGAGCATCTCGCCGGTGTCCATCCCTGCCGCCGTTTCGAGGCGCTCCTGTGTGGTTGCCCGCTCCTTTTCGGCCTGCTCTCTCGGCGCGCCCGGCGGGGTGGGGATGTCGACAGGCGTGGCGATATCTGCGCCGATCTCGCGCTGGAACTGAAGTATCTCGCGGGTCGTCACGCCGATGTCGCCGTACTCCGCGAGCTGGAACGAGCCCGAGTCGGTCATGATCGCCCCTGGAAAGGAGAGCATCTCGTGGAGGCCCTGCTCCAGCGCCGGCTCGCGCAGGTCGTCGCTACCCTTGAGGATGTAGCTGTTCGTGATGAGGATCTGCGCGCCGTGCGTGTCGGAAAGCTCCGCCGGCGAGATGGTCTGGACGTGGGGATTGACGACCGGCAGCAGTGCCGGCGTCTCCACGGTCACCTCCGCCCGGGGAACGGTCAGCTCGCCTACCCGGCCCGCGGCGTCGTAGTCCCGCACCTCGAAAGAACTCATTGCCCGCTCTACGGGCAGGCCCGGGGGTAAGGATTGCGTTCCCGGGGCTGTGGCCCGGTCGGCCGCCCCGGTATCGTCTACGGACCGAACAGCTCGTAGTAACAGATACCGAACGCCGACCGGCCGTCCCTGAGTTCGCCATCCCGCACCTCCGCGAGCAGGTTCTTGAAGTCGGCGGTCCCCACCTCGATCGATTCGTCGGCGTCGAGGGACTGGTCGCCCGCCCGCTCACAGCCC
Organism: Halobacteriales archaeon QH_10_65_19; assembly: GCA_003022085.1. Next base: position 8,431 of record PXQK01000069.1, read on the forward strand.
TCCGCGACGAAGTAGTGGAACACCGAATCGGCGTAGCCGTTAGCGGGTTCGACGGTCGTCAGGTGCGTCGCGTCGCCGGCCTTGTGTCCGGTCTCCTCCCGAAGTTCGCGGTCCACCGCAACGGCGGGTTCCTCTCCCGGTTATGACGACCACCTCGCCGTCGGCCCGGAACGGGAGGACGACAACACTCTCGGTCTCCGAGAGGTAGTCGAACTCCGCCTCAGTGCCGTCGGGCAGCCTGACCGACTGGGTGACAACGTCGAACCCCTCGCAGCTGTAGGCGACCTCCTCGGAGAGCGTCTCCCAGGCGAGATCTGACATGCCCGCCACTCCGGTCGCCCGCCCGAAAAGAGTGTGGGGCGGTCATTGCGGACACTGTCGGTCAGTCGGGGAGAGTGTAGGCCTCGACGCTGGCGTCACCGAACATCACCAGCATGTCGTCGCTCCCGTCACCGGTGAGGTCCGTCAGGAGCGGCCTGGTGTACGCCTCCGTCCCCAAAGAGTGTTCGAGTTCGGCGTTCCCCCGGTCGGGGTCGATCAGGCCGAGCGTGCCGTCGTAGCTGAGCGACGCCACCACGGGCTGTCCCTCGGGCCCGTTTGTTCCCACGACCGGCCCGTTTGCCGGCGCGTCGGTCGCGACCGAGTCCACGGTCCAGGTGACGCTCCCGTCCTCGGGGTCTACTGCGTGGACGACCCCGTTCCCCTCGGTCGCGTAGAGCCGTTCGGAGTCGCTGTCGCCGAGGAGTCCCCGGTCGGCGAGCGGTTCCGACCAGCGGACGTCACCGCTGGCGCCGTCGACCGCCGCGACGTTGCCGTCCCACGTCGAAAGAACGATGTCCCGGCCCTCCTCCCTGTCGATGCTCGACAGCTCTCTGCCGCCGGTCTCGAACTCCGTCCGCCAGCGGGGCTCGCCGTCGATTCCGAAGGCGAGCACCCAGCCACTCTTGATGTCGGTCGTCACGACGACCTCCACCGACCCGTCGCCGTCGACATCCCGGACGACCGGCGCCGGATAGACGACGCCGTCGACCGCGCGGGTCCAGGCCCTCGACCCGTCGGGGCGTGCCACCACGAGGTTGCCGCTGTTGTCCACCACGACGATCCGCCGGCTTCCGTCCGCGAGCTCCGGGGAGACGACCGGCGCTCCGTACGGCACCGATTCGATGAGGTCCGCCTCGAAGCGGGGCTCGCCCGTTCCGGCGCTGTAAGCGACGACCTCTTTCTGGATCGTCGCAACGAGAAACACCTGCTCCCCGTCGATGGTGCCGGCGGCCACGTCGCCGACCGAGTGAGGGTCACACGCCTCCGCCGGGAGGTCCCTGCTCCACCGCTTCTCGCCGTCCCCGTCGACCGCGAGCAGTCCACAGCCCGGTACGTCCGGCCGCTCGCTGCGGGGGACGCCCACGACTGGCTCCCCATCCACCCGGACGACTCCCATCCTGTGGTGGTTCGTCCCGTACTCTGTCGGCGTGCCGGCAGACCAGAGCCGGTCGAGGCCGTTGCTCTCCCCGCCGGCTGACTCCCCTCCCTCTGGCTCGTCGCCCGACTCCCCGCCGCCTGAATCTCCGGTGTCGAGCAGGCTTGTACAGCCGGCGAGAAACGCGCCACCCGCTGTTCCGAGCGCTGTGAGAACCTGCCGACGCGCCGGACGTCTCTCGTTCACGCCGTCCCGTAGGGTCCTCGGCTATTCAGGGCTGTCGAACACCGACTGCTCGGGGAGCTTCGCTCCGCTCTGTTCGCCGCGCGGAGGCTGTCACGCCGCGTTCCGGACGTTCGTTTTGCCACACTCGGGGCACTGTGTCAGCGTCCCGAGTGACGGATGGTACACCGATGCCCACGCCTCGTCGTCCGACGACGCCTCGAACCCACAGTCGTAACACCGTTTGCGTGTCGCTGCTGAGGCTGGCGCCATGCTGTGTGGTACAGGGTGACACGGTATAAGCGTTTTTGACGAATGATGGACACAACGGTCCCACCAGGCGTTGCCGTTCAGCACCGCGTCCGGGGCACGGAGAATGTCACTTCTCCATTTCTTCGTAGGCCTCCTCGTAGCGATCCATCGCCATCTCTTCGGTGCGATCAATCAGGAGCGCGGCACTCTGGACGTGGAGCTCCTCCCGTTTGTCGCCGCCCTCCCCGTGACCGGCAGCGAGCGCCTCGGTGAGACGGACCGCGAGCGGACGGTATCTTCGCGGGCACAGCGAGCAAAGGCCAGCGAGTCCCGGATGGTGAACGGAGCGAAGTCGTTCGAAAATCTTCGATTTTCGTGATCACGAGAATCTTCGATTCTC